>NZ_JBVVQE010000016.1:0-121132 GCF_055811435.1 Mesorhizobium sp. WSM4837 | reverse complement strand
CTCCAGACCACCCCGCCGGCGGGCCGCGCGGTGTCGTTGCTGCCGGGGCGCGCGGGGGGGGGGGGGGGGGGGGGCCGCGGGGGGGGGGGGGGGGGCCCCCCCCCCCCCCCCGGCCGCAAGGACGATGGCAAGGAGAGGGGCGAACGCAGGCCACGCGAACGCCACGCCAAGCAAAGGGAAGCTGCAGCACCGGATGCGGCGCGCGAGGAACAGCCGGTGGCAGCCGAGCCCCCGGTCGCCGATGCCAGTGAGCGGCGCGCGCGCAAGGAAGCGATCCGCTCGGAAAACACCGAGCGCCACACTTCACCCGAACGCCAAGCTTCACCCGAACGCCAATCTTCACCCGAACGCCAATCTTCCCCCGATCGCCATCGCAACGAACAGCGCGCGCCGGAACGTGGCGACACCAGGCCGCAGCGCGACGGCAATCGCCCGGCCCGCCATCGCCAGGAAGACAACGATGGGACCGTCGGATTCGGTGACGACATGCCGGCGTTCATGCGCATCGTCGCCAAGGGCTGATCACAGCAGAAATTGGGCTGATCACAGCAGAAATTCTCAAAGACCAGCAAAAACGGCCCCTTGCGGGGCCGTTTTCATGTGCAAAGCCGTCTTCTTGCGTGTCTTGCTCAGGTGAGCGGTGAGAGCTGGATCTCGACGCGGCGGTTCTGGGCGCGGCCGGCGGCCGACGCGTTGGAGGCGATCGGACGCGTCTTGCCGAAGCCGGTGACGGCGAAGCGGCGGGTATCGACGCCCTGCCCGGACAGATAATTGGCGACCGCCAGCGCGCGGCGCTGCGACAGGTCGAAATTGTGTTCGTCGCCACCGGTCGAGTCGGTGTGGCCGAACACGTCGACGGTGGTCTGGCGGAACTTGTTCAGCACAAGCGCGACCGAATTCAGCACTTGATAGAAGCCGGGCTTCACCGCGTCCTGGTCGACGTTGAAGGTGATGTCGGACGGCATGTTGAGGATGATCTGGTCGCCGCTGCGGGTGACGCTGACGCCGGAACCCTGAAGCTGCCGGCGCAGTTCGGCCTCGTTCTGGTCCATCGTGGCGCCGATGGCGCCGCCAGCGAGAGCGCCGACGCCAGCGCCGATCAGCGCATTGCGGCGATCGTTGCCGCCGGCAAGCAGGCCAAGTCCCGCACCCGCCAGCGCGCCGATGCCGGCGCCGGCCGCAGTGTTGGAAACTTTCTGTTGTCCGGTATACGGATCGGTGGTGGTGCAGGCACTCACGAGCACAGCCGTCGCCACTGCGACGAGCACAGTCTTTTTCATCAGGTAGTCCCTCTCCAGTCCGCGGTCCCACCAGTGGCGCGCCGCATCCCTTGTGCGTCCAAGTGGACGCACGTCGCTCTATGCTTGTAACATGAAATGCGGCGAAAAATGGAAGGGGAAAAGCGGCTGGCCACGGCTTTTCCCGGTCAATTCAACCGCCGCTATTTGCGCAATTCCGATCGGCTGGCAGAGACTGTCGGCTACCAGAGATTCTTGCCGTCGATGACGACGACCTCGACCTGATCGAGGTCGAAATCGTCGAACAGGCGAGAATTCACGCTGATTTTCGGCTTGTCGAAATCCGGCTTGCCGGTCGACCAGTCCGGCGTTTCGGTGAAGGTGCCGCAGCCGCAGGTGGCGCAGAAACCATGTTTTACCGTTTTCGAGCCCCATTGATAGAAAGAGACATTCTTGAGCGGGCTGGTGAGCTTGAATTGCGACGGGACGTAATAGGCCCACAACGAGCCGCGTTTCGAGCGGAAGGAGCAGGTGCATTGCGTCACGGTTAGCGGCGCTTCCGAAACCTCGAACGTCGTCGCCCTGCAGTGGCAGCTTGCCTTTATGGTCATGACGCCTCCCTCGCGATTGCTTCGCGCCAGCGCGGTAAGGCAACATAAAGAGGCGCCGTTGACAACCGTCTGTCAGCAGACTCGGCTTGCCTGCGTCGGACGCGTGGCGCGCTTCAATCTTTTTGATGCATGTCGTATCCCAAAACCGCTGCGCAGCCTCGGGTCAGGCCATGGCCCTCGGAGCAAGCTTTTGGGCGACATGCATCAAAACGACGACGGTGGCACGAACAGGCAGATGGTCTTTCCGTCATTGGCGCCGGCAACCGAACACCAGTGATATTCGCCGTCGGGCGAATTCTTGATCCGTGCATCGCTGTAGCCCACGACCTCGCCTGTTCCCTTGATGACATAGCCCTCCGGACGCTCGCTGATCGACGTCTGCGAGACCGCGCGGCAATCGTAGCCGGAACAACAGGAGAATGGGTAACTCCAGCCTTGCGGCTTCGCTGCAGTCGGCGTGGCGTCGTGCGCCAAAGCCGGCGCTGCAAATACAATGGTGGCGGCCGTCAGAACCACCACCGCATTGATCGAATTCAGGAGGCGGAGCGCCGTCTTGACGGCAGAGGCCAGTCGGGTTGTGGAAGCAGGCATGGGCGCAATTCCTATCACCGAGTTATCAAGCGTTTCGCTTGCCCGTTCTTGGAACGTATCTTCCCAGTGGCCGGCTCGTCAGGTCGCAGATACGCCGCGTCCGGCCATAAATGCTTTTCCCCCAACGTTCGGATGCTGGCCTGATTCCTTTGCTGGCGCAAGAAATTGCTGTGCAATCGAGCGCCGCATCTGCAGCCGGAACCAGCCTGCCGGGGCTGACGAGAGTGACTCATCAACCCCGGCAGTGGGATCGCGCGGATAACGAGATTGAACTCGCAGTGGTTCCGGGCCAGGCGACGGCAGGCCTGCAACAATGAACCCGGAGGTAGAAGTAATTGTCGAAAATTCGATGAAAAAACAAAGCCATAAAGCACTCGCTCAATTACAGTGAAGAGCCTGTTACTCTAGCGTGATGTTCCTGCTGCTTGGGGCGTAGAAGCTTCAGTCGATATCGGCCACCACTTCGCCGGCGCCGCCCTCGATGCGCTGCGACAGCGAGGCTTCCATGAAATCGTCGAGGTCGCCATCCAGCACGCTCGACGGGCTTGTGCTCTCGACGCCAGTGCGCAGATCCTTCACCAGCTGATAGGGCTGCAGAACGTAGGAGCGTATCTGATGGCCCCAGCCGATATCGCTCTTCGACGCTTCGGTGGCGTTGGCCACCGCCTCGCGCTTCTTCAGTTCTTCCTCGTAGAGCCGCGAACGCAGCATCTCCCAGGCCTTCGCCTTGTTCTTGTGCTGGGAGCGCTCAGCCTGGCAGGCGACCGCGATGCCGGTGGCGAGATGGGTGATGCGGACCGCTGAATCGGTGGTGTTGACGTGCTGGCCGCCCGATCCGGACGAACGATAGGTGTCGATGCGGACATCCGATTCGGAAACGTCGATCTCGATCGTATCGTCGATCACGGGATAGACCCAGACGCTGGCGAAGGAGGTGTGACGGCGCGCATTGCTGTCATAGGGCGAAATACGCACGAGACGGTGAACGCCGGATTCCGTCTTCAGCCAACCATAGGCGTTGTGGCCCTTGATCAGCAGCGTGGCGGACTTGATGCCGGCCTCTTCGCCGTCATGCACCTCCAGCACCTCGACCTTGAAACGGCGCCGCTCGGCCCAACGCGTGTACATGCGCAGGAGCATCGAGGCCCAGTCCTGGCTTTCGGTGCCGCCGGCGCCGGCATGGATTTCGAGATAGCTGTCGTTGGCGTCGGCCTCGCCGGAAAGCAGCGTCTCGATCTGGCGGGCCTTTGCTTCGCCGCGCATCGAGCGGATCGCCGCTTCCGCCTCGGCGACGACGCCCTCATCGCCCTCTTCCTCGCCGAGCTCGATCAAGCCGATATTGTCTTCCAGCGCCTGGGCGAGGCCTTTGACCGCGGCGATGCCTTCCTCGAGGCCCTGGCGCTCACGCATCAGCTTCTGCGCCTCCAGCGGTTCGTTCCAGAGGCTCGAATCCTCGGCACGCACATTCAGGTATTCAAGCCGCTTTATGGCTTGATCCCAGTCAAAGATGCCTCCTCAGCAGGGTTATCGCCTGCCTGATTTCGTCGACAATATTCTGCGTTTCCGCGCGCATGGCTGGCCGTTCTGTCCTGTGCTGAAATGGTGCCCTGTCGCTTAAGCAGAGCTTGGGTTGGCGCGATACATAGGGATGGCACCGCCGCCTGTAAAGCGAAATGGGCCGGCTCGAAAGCCGGCCCAAATACACTAGAGCGGTTCATCGTTTCACAGAAACGCCGAACGGCTCTATCTCTTTGTTTTTGCGCAATTCCGGACGGAAAACCGTTTCACACTTTTCCTGGAATTGCTCGAACCCATGTCAGTAGAGCCCGCCGCCGCCGGACTGGATGGCTTGGTTGGCCTGTGGCGACAGCGCGCCGCCGGAGGCGTTGGAGCCGTCCTCACCCATGCCGATCACCCAATAGCTGTCGGCGGGGCCGGTGCCCGGCTTGAAGGCTTCGATAAAGGCGCCGGCGTCGTCCGGGTTGGCCCGCATGCCGGTTTTGCGATTGATGGCGATCAGCTTCATGCCTTCGGGAACCTGGAAATCGACATTGGGCGTGCCGTCCAGCGCCACGCGCATGAAGTCCTTGAAGATCGGCGCAGCAAGGCCGCCGCCGGTCGCGCCCTTGCCAAGACCTTTGGGCTGATCATAGCCCATATAAAGGCCGACAACGAGGTTGGGCGTATAGCCGATGAACCAGGTATCCTTCTCGTCGTTTGTCGTTCCGGTCTTGCCGGCGATGTGGCGGCCGAGTTCGGCGACGGTAGCGCCGGTACCGCGCTCGACAACGCCTTCCATCATCGAGGTGATCTGATAGGCGGTCATCGGATCGAGCACCTGCTCGGAATTGTCGACCAGTTCCGGCTCAGGCTGGTTCTGCCATTCAGCCGCATTGCAATTTTCGCAGCCGCGTTCGTCCTGCCTGTAGACCGTCTTGCCGTAGCGATCCTGGATCCGGTCGATCAGCGTCGGCTTGATCGACTTGCCGCCGTTGGCCATGATCGAATAAGCCGATACCATGCGCATCACGGTCGTCTCGCCCGACCCCAGCGCCATCGGCAGATACGGCGCCAGTCGATCATAGACGCCGAAGCGCTCGGCATATTCGGCGACCAGCTTCATGCCCATGTCGTTGGCCAGGCGCACAGTCATCAGATTGCGCGACCTCTCGATGCCGGATCGCAAGGTCGCCGGGCCGGCTGTCCTTCCATCGTAGTTTTTCGGCGTCCAGGTCGTGTTGCCGCTCTTGATGGTGATCGGGCCGTCCATGATCACCGAAGCCGGCGTATAGCCATTGTCGAGAGCGGCCGCATAGACGATCGGCTTGAACGACGAACCCGGCTGCCGCATGGCCTGCGTGGTGCGGTTGAATTCGGAAAGCGAATAGGAGAACCCGCCGACCATGGCCAGAACGCGCCCGGTATGCGGATCCATGGCGATCAGGCCGCCCTCCACTTCGGGGGCCTGGCGCAAGATATAGGCCCCATCCGTATCTTCTTTCTTCTGCACGAAGATGACGTCGCCAGGCTTCAGCACGTCCGCCGGCGATTTGGCCTTGACGGTCTTGCCGCCGACCACATGACGCATGGCGAAGCTCATGTCCTCGCGGCTGACGGTGCCTTCGACGCGATCCTTGACAAGTTCGCCCGAGATCTGCCGGGTCGGCCGAAGGCCGATCGACAGACCGCTCTCTGAGCTGTCGAGCACGACGGCGAGCGACCATTCGGGCACGTCGTCCAGTCCCTTGACTTCGCTCAAAGGCACGCCCCAGTCGCCGGACGGGTCGATAGTCTTCACCGGCCCACGATAGCCGCGCAGTGTATCGAACTTCATCAGGCCGTTCTGCATGGCTTTGCGGGCGATGAGCTGCATCTTGGGATCGAGCGTCGTACGGACGGATAGGCCGCCCTCGTAGAGCGCATTCTCGCCGTAGCGCGCGCTGATCTGCCGACGCACCTCCTCGGTGAAATATTCGCCGGCGAACAGATAGGTGCCGGAGCGGCGTGGCTTGACGCCGAGCGGCTCGGCCTTGGCCTTGGCGCCTTCCTCTTGCGTGACGTAGCCGTTGCCGACCATCTGGTCGATCACCCAGTTGCGGCGCTCGATGGCGCGGTCGGCATATTTGAATGGGTGATAGTTGGAGGGGCCCTTCGGCAAAGCCGCCAGATAGGCGGCCTCCGCCACGGTGAGTTCATTCACCGCCTTGTCGAAATAGGTGAGCGCTGCGCCGGCGACGCCATAAGCGCCAAGCCCGAAGAAAATCTCGTTGAGGTAGAGCTCGAGGATGCGGTCCTTCGAATAGGCCTGCTCGATGCGGAAGGCGAGGATCATCTCCTTGATCTTGCGCTCGTAGGTCTGGTCCGAGGACAACAGGAAGTTTTTCGCCACCTGCTGGGTGATCGTCGAGGCGCCGACCTGGCGCTTGCCCGAGCCAGCATTCTGCAGATTGACCATGACTGCGCGGCCAAGGCCGGTCATATCGATGCCGGGGTGATTGTAGAAGTTTTTGTCCTCGGCAGACAGGAAGGCCGCCTTGACACGATCCGGCACCGCCTGGATCGGCAAATACAGGCGCCGCTCGCGCGCATATTCGGCCATCAGCGCACCGTCGGACGCATGGATGCGGGTCGTCACCGGCGGTTCATACTTGGCCAGGACCTCGTAATCGGGCAAATCCTTCGACAAATGGCTGATATAGATCGCCACCCCGGCCGCGACCAAAAGGGCCAGCGCGGTGCCGATGCCGAAGAAATAGCCAATAAGACGAATCATGCCCGCTCCAGTCCTTGGTTCGGGAATTGCCTAAACGAAGCCGCCTTTCGCGCAAGCTTTCGAGACGATCCCGACCGGTAATCGAAAATCCATGTCGCCACCATGTGGGCAAAATGCGGCAGCCTGGAATTTCGGCTTCGAATGGCGAAAATATAAGTGCAAAGTGTTGTCGTCGTGCAACGCTGCCTCTGGTTGTGGCGAGGGCTGGCATCTCAGCCTCCGGTTCCGGCTCCGGCCTTGGCTGAAGCGAACAGGGCGATGGCATTGGTTATGCTCTGGGCCGCCTTGCTGCGCCAATCGGCGCTGAGCAGTTGTGCCTCGTCCTTGGCATTCGACAGATAGCCGAGTTCGACCAGCACGGAGGGAACATCCGGCGCCTTCAACACCTTGAAGCTGGCCGAACGCTGCGGATTGTTGATGAGGCCGACACTGGTGGAAAGCTGGCCGACCAGCGTTTGGGCAAAACTCATCGAGAAACTGTGCGTCTCGCGGCGAATCAGGTCGATCAGGATGTCGGTTACTTCCTTGTTGTCGTCCTTGATTTCCATGCCGGCGAATTGGTCGGAAAGGTTTTCACGGTCGGCGAGCGCCTGCGCTTCGGGATCGGAAGCCTTGTCGGAGACGGTGTAGACGGTTGCGCCGCGAAGGCCCTTGACCCTGATGGTGTCGGCGTGGATCGAAATGAGCAGGTCGGCCTCGTGCTGGCGGGCAATGCGCACGCGGTCGTCCAGCCGCAGGAATTGGTCCGTCTCGCGCGTCAAGAACACGTCGTATTTGCCGACTGCGGCGAGTTTGTCCCGCAATTCGGTGGCGAAAGCGAGCGTGACGTTTTTCTCGACGGTGCCGTTCATGCCCTCGGCGCCGCCGTCGATGCCGCCATGGCCTGGATCGATGACGACGGTGAAGCGATGGCCTGGATTGGAGACCGGGCCGGTGCCGACCCTGCCGCCCTTGTCGGAGGAGACCGTCGAGCCGGTGGTCAACGCCTGATTGGCAAGAGCGGCGTCGAACTCCCGCACGGACGCCGCCGACATGTCGATGGCGATGCGGTAGCCGTTGCCGTCATCGTTCTTGAGCACGTCGAACCTGTCGACGGCGAACGGACCCTTGCCGGTGAGAATCAGCCGCGACACGCCCTCGCCGAGATCGCCGTAGCGCACGCTCCTGACCAGGCCGCGCGCCTTCACGTCCTTGGCATTGATGGCGAATCTCGTGCTTGGCAGGTCGACGACCAGACGGTGGGGGCCGCGCAGCAGGAACCATTTGACGTCGGGCTCACGATCGAAATTCATGACGATGCGCATCTTGGTGGCGTCACCGGCCATTTTGTAGCTCGTCACTGCCAGCGGCGCGTCGGCGGCAAAGGAAACTGGCGAAAGAGCCAGGCAAGCGACAACCAGCAACAGCAGACAAGCAGCGCGGAAGAAGTGGGCAGCGCGGAAGTAGGCGGCGTAGAAAAAAATGCCTCCGGCGCGACCACTCATGTGCGTGAAGACTGCCAGTCCCATCTCTTCCAGTCGCTCCGGTTTGGCGTGAGACGCCCGATCCTGTTGTCGGCCAATCTTGCTTGTCGGAGTGTCGTCGTCTTGTCGAAACGCCGGTCAGGCCGCGAACTCGATTAACGGTTGGTAACCAGAGAAGGTTAACCAAGCCTTTTCACGCAACGCTTAAAGCCGTGCTTCCGTTGCGGAACTGCATTTTGCCGGCATCGGAAATCGGGGTTGCCTTCCAACCCGCCAAATCATAAAAGCGATGGTGGATCACTGCAATCCTGGAGCCGTCCTTCTCCGCAGCTTCCTGCTACAGGCGAGATGAACGACGGCTCCTTTCGCGTCAGGCGAAAAAGGCAACAGGTGATCGCGACGAATTTCGCAGGTGTAAGCCCGTGGCGGGGGAAGCGCCTGCGTGAGGAAAACGGCCGGGATTGTCCCGCGCCGGCTCTGTACGAGCAAACAAGCTGGTCCGGTTTTCCCGGGCTTTGGTTCAAAAAGGTTCTGCTGGTTACGATGGCTTCAAGCGCAATCATGGAAAGGTCCGCAGCAAACCGCGCCATTATGGCTGCGGGCGGCACCGCCATGGCGCTCAGGCAGCGGCCGGCGGACATTCAATTGCCCGGCACCCATGTTCATCCACACTCACAGCGGCGGGCTTTGCCTCGCAAGCTGCGGCTGACGGCTGCCGGGGGGAAACGAAATAATGCCCAACAAAATGCTGATAGACGCCTCCCACCCGGAGGAAACACGAGTTGTCGTCGTTCGCGGTAACCGTATTGAAGAATTCGACTTTGAATCCCAGGACAAGAAGCAGCTCAAAGGAAATATCTACCTCGCCCGCGTAACCCGCGTCGAACCCTCGCTTCAGGCAGCCTTTGTCGAATACGGCGGCAACCGTCACGGTTTCCTCGCCTTCAGTGAAATTCATCCCGACTACTACCAGATTCCGGTCGCCGACCGTCAGGCGCTGCTGCGCGCGGAAGCGCAGGAGGCTGAAGATGAGGACGATGAGGACGGCGATGGCGACGATCGCCAGACCCGCGATCGCGGCCGGCGCGGACGCCGCCGCGGCGGCAAGAGCCGCGACCGAGGCGAACACAAGCGTGATGCAGGTGCGGCCGATTCGGACGCTTCCGGCGATTCCAATGACAGCGGGTCCAACGACAGCGGCTCCAATGAGGGCGGCGAACACGGCGAGGATGCGGTCGCGCAGAACGTCGATGCCTCAGAAAAAGTCGACACGCCGTCCGCTGCTTCGGAACATGGCGAGGATGTCGCCAGTCATAGCGAGGCAAGTCCTGATGAGACGAGCCGCGACGAGACGAGCCGTGACGAGAAGACTGGCCGTGACGAGACGAGCGATGACGAAACTGGGCCTTCCGAAGGCGGTCCGAATTCCATCGCCGCCAGCATCGAATCGGATGTGATTTCCGAAGCCGTGCCGCAGGCTGATGCGGCCGGCGAAGCCACCTCCACCGACAATGATCGCGGCATGCTGGAAGAGGTGCAGTCATCGCATTCGGATGACCATGAGGTCGAATCGGTCGGCGCCGAGGATGCGCTGGAAGAAGCGCGCAACCGCCGCAAGCCGGTGCGCCGCCAGTACAAGATCCAGGAAGTGATCAAGCGCCGGCAGATCCTCTTGGTGCAGGTCGTCAAGGAAGAGCGCGGCAACAAGGGCGCGGCGCTCACCACCTACCTGTCGCTTGCCGGCCGCTATTCGGTGCTGATGCCGAACACGGCGCGCGGCGGCGGGATCTCGCGCAAGATCACCAACGCGCAGGACCGCAAGCGGCTGAAGGAGGTCGTCGCCGATCTCGAAGTGCCGCAGGGCATGGGCGTCATCCTGCGCACGGCCGGCGAAAGCCGCACCAAGGCCGAGATCAAGCGCGACTACGAATATCTGATGCGGCTTTGGGAAAACGTCCGCAACCTGACGCTGCAGTCGACGGCCCCTGCCCTCGTCTACGAGGAAGGCAGCCTGATCAAGCGCTCGGTGCGCGACCTCTACAACAAGGACATCGACGAGATCCTGGTCTCCGGCGAAGAGGGCTATCGCGAGGCCAAGGATTTCATGCGCATGCTGATGCCTAGCCACGCCAAGGTCGTGCAGCCGTTCCGCGACACGACGCCGATCTTCGTGCGCAACGGCATCGAGGCGCAGCTTGACCGCATGCTGCAGCCGCAGGTGACGCTGAAGAGCGGCGGCTACATCATCATCAACCAGACCGAAGCGCTGGTCGCCATCGACGTCAATTCGGGCCGCTCCACCAAGGAGCACTCGATCGAGGACACAGCGCTTCACACCAATCTGGAAGCGGCCGAGGAGGTCGCACGGCAGCTGAGGCTGCGCGATCTCGCCGGCCTGATCGTCATCGACTTCATCGACATGGAGGAGAACCGCAACAACCGCTCCGTCGAGAAGCGGCTGAAGGATCACCTCAAGAACGATCGCGCCCGCATCCAGGTCGGCCGCATCTCGCATTTCGGCCTGATGGAGATGTCGCGCCAGCGCATCCGTGCCAGCGTGCTGGAATCGACGATGAAGCCTTGCCCGCATTGCGGCGGCACCGGCCATGTGCGGTCCGATTCGTCCGTCGCGCTGATGGTGGTGCGGGCGATCGAGGAATTCCTGCTAAAGGATTCGCGCAGCCACATCACGGTGCGGACGCCGGCGGCGACCGCGCTCTATGTGCTCAACCACAAGCGCGGCACGCTGGTGGAGCTCGAAAACCGCTTCGGCCTGACCATCACCGTCGAGGCCGACGATACGGTCGGCGCCCAGCACTATGCGATCTTCCGCGGCGCGCTGGCCGAAAAGCCTGAAGGCTTCGTCGAGGTGCGGACCTTGCCCGCCTATGTCGAGCCGGAAGAGCCCGCCGACGAAATCGTCATCGAGGAGGAGGAAGACGAGGTCGTTGCACCGGCGGAACAACCGCGCCAGGCGCAGCAGCCGCAGCAGCCAAGGCCCAGCGAGGATGGCGAAGGCCGCGACCGCAAGCGCCGCAAGCGCCGCAGACGGCGCGGCGGCAAGGATCGCGACCGCGAGCATGGCGCCCCCGTGGAAGGTGCGTCCATCTCGGCCACTGCCGATGGCGTCTCCGAGGCGGCAAGCGATGAAGGCGCCGAAGCAGACCACGAGGACCAGGTCGGCGTCACCGAGGCGGTGGAAGCGTCGGATGACGGGCAAGAGCCTGAAGGTCGGGAGCCTGATGAAGGTCCGGAGCCTGACGAAGGTCTGGGCAAGAAGCGTCGGCGCGGCAAGCGCGGCGGCAAGCGCAATCGCCGTGAAGACGGCGAAGGCGAGGTCGATGCAGGCACTGCCGAGGCGGCTGACCGTCCCGAGGTCTTGGAGGCCGTCTCCGGCGAACCGGCAGCAGCAACGCCGGTCGAAGCCACGCCGGTCGAAGAGCCTGTGGACCTTGCTCCGGCCAATGACGACATGCCAAGCGCCGAAAAGCCGAAGAAGCCGCGCCGCGCCGCCAAGCCGAAGAAGGCTGCGGCGGACGTCGTTGCCGAGACGCCGGTAGCCGAGCCGGAAATTTCTGCCGAGGCTCCCGCAGCTGTTTCGGAGGAAACAGCCGTGGCCGCCGTCGACGAGAAACCGAAGGTCCGCCCATCGCGACGCAAGCCCATACCGGTCGATGCTCCGGTTGAGCCGATCGTGTCCTCGACTGTTGCCGAAGAGGAAAAGACCGAGGAGAAGCCGAAGCGTGCCGGCTGGTGGCAGCGGAAAGGCTTTTTCTAAGCTTTTCGGTAGTTCAGCCTGATCTTTTGAACAAAAAAATCCCCGCTGTCCTGTCGACAGCGCGGGATTTTCTTGTCTGAAGCGGGCAAATCTCTATGGCGCGAAAACCGACCAGTTCATCATCTTCGCCAGCCTTTCCAGCGCAATCGAACCCAGCCTGGAATTGCCGTTGGCGTTGAGGCCGGGCGACCAGACGGCGAGCGAGGCCACGCCCGGGACGATCGCCAAAATGCCGCCGCCGACGCCGCTCTTGCCGGGGATGCCGACGCGGAAGGCGAAATCGCCTGAGCCGTCATAGTGGCCGCAGGTCAGCATCATCGCGCCGATGCGGCGCGCGCGCTCGGCCGACACCACGGAATGGCCAGTCGCCGGGTTCTTGCCGCCATTGGCGAGGAAGCGGCCGGCCAGAGCCAGTTGCCGGCAGCTCATCGCGATGGCGCAATGGTGGAAATAGACGCCCAGCGCCAGATCCGGCGCGTGGCTGAGATTGCCGAAGGACTTCATGTAGTTGGCGAGCGCCAAGTTGCGAAAACCGGTGGCTCGTTCCGAAGCCGCGACCTCGCGGTCGATGATGATGGTCTCGTCGTCGGCCAGGAACTGGATGAAGCGCAGGATCTCGCCGATCGCCTCGCGCGGCTGGTGACCGGCGAGCAGAATGTCGGAAATGACGATGGCGCCGGCATTGATGAACGGATTGCGCGGAATGCCGTTTTCGTGCTCGAGCTGGACGATCGAGTTGAACGGGTTGCCCGAAGGCTCGCGCCCGACACGCTGCCACAGCGCGTCGCCGACATTGCCGAGCGCCAGTGTCAGCGTGAACACCTTCGAAATGCTCTGGATCGAAAACGGCTCATCGGCGTCGCCCGCCATCAGCACGCGACCGTCATTGGTCACCGCGGCAATGCCGAACTTTTTCGGATCGACCTTGCCGAGCTGCGGTATGTAGGTCGCGACGTCGCCGCGATCCGTGCGCTCGGCCATTTCGGCGGCAATCTCGGTCAAAGCCTGCTCGAGGTCCGGCATCACGCTATCTCAGCCAGCGCTCGATGCGCATCATCGCCTCGACCATCTCGTCGTGGCTGCCGGCGTAGGAAAAGCGCATGGCTCGATGGCCTTGAAGCGGATCGAAATCGCGGCCGGGCGTCGCCGCCACATGCGCCTCGGCCAGCATCTTGCGCGCGAAGGCCATGCTGTCGTTGGTGTGCCTGGTGACATTGCAGAAGGCGTAGAACGCCCCGTCCATCGGTGCCGCCAGGGTAAAGCCGAGTTCGGGCAGGCGTTTCATCAAAAGCTCGCGATTGCCCGCGTAGCGCGCCTTCACAGCCTCCAATTCCGCGGTTGCCTTGAACGCCTCGATCGCGGCGATCTGGGACAGTTCCGGCGGTGAGATGTAGAGACTCTGGGCGATGCGCTCGACCGGCCGCACCAATGGTTCCGGCAGCACCATCCAGCCGATGCGCCAACCGGTCATGCAGTAGTATTTCGAGAAGGAATTGATCACCGTCACGTCAGGGCCGCAGGCAAGTGCTGTGCTGTCCGGCGCAGCGTAAGCCAGCCGGTGGTAGATCTCGTCGGAGATCACGGCGATGCCGAGCTCTTGTGCCGTCGTCACCAGCGCCAACAGCTCGTCGGCGGGGATAATCGCCCCGGTCGGATTGGCGGGGCTGGCAAACAACACGCCCTTCAGATTCTTTTCGCGATGCGCAGCCTTCAGATGTTCGGCGTGGAGATAGGCATCACCGTCGAGCTCGATCTCGACGATCTCGATGCCGAGCGCGGCCATGATGTTGCGATAGGCCGGATAACCGGGTGCGGCGATGGCGACACGGTCGCCTGGATCGAACATCGCCAGAAATGCCAGGTTGAAGGCGGCCGACGATCCGGTGGTGACGGCGATCCGGCCGGGTGAAACGGCCAGCCCATAGTGGTCGGCATAGTGCTGGGCGATATTCTCGCGCAGGCCCGCAAGACCCAATGCGTCGGTGTAGCCGATGCGCCCCATCTTCAATGCGTTCGTCGCCGCTTGCCTGACTCCGGCCGGCGCCGGATCGGACGGCTGGCCAACGGCCATGGAAACGACCGGCACGCCCGTGGCCTTCAGCCGATTCGCTTCCGCCAGAACGTCCATGGCGTGGAACGGCTCGACGTCGCCGCGACGCGAAAGCGATACAACCATTTGACCTCATTTTCCTTGTTGGCCCTTTGGGTCGGCCCTTTGAGATCGGCCCTCGGGCCGGCGCTTGCCGGCTGCCGGCGCCGAGCTTTGGCGTCCCGCGCCGCACAAATGCCCGATTGATGTGAGGATCACAAGTTCAGTAAAAGTTTCAGTGCCGACTTTTCATCCTTCACCCGCTCGTCTACCAGTGGACCTGCCATGTTGAGCCGACCCAAATCGACGATAGCCAGGGCAGCGCGCGCCTTCGCGACGCTTTCGCTTGCCGCGACGGTCGCTGTGACCGGCACCGTCAGCGCTTTTGCGCAAAACGTGCCGGTGGTGCGCGATGCCGAGATCGAGGCGCTGGTACGCGCCTATGCGCGGCCGATCTTCAGGGCCGCGGGCCTGCCGGAAGACGGCGTCGACATCGTGCTGGTCAACGACCAGAGTTTCAACGCCTTCGTTGCCGGGTCCCGCCTGTTCATCAACACCGGCGCCCTGATGTCGGCGGAGACGCCCAACGAGATCATCGGCGTCATCGCCCATGAAGCCGGCCATATCGCCGGTGGCCACCAGCAAAAATTGCGCAACCAGCTCGAACGCGCCAAGACGATGGCCATCATCGCGACGCTGCTTGGCGCCGGTGCCATGGTTGCCGGCGCCACCAGCAAAAGCCGGGGCCTGGCCGGCGCCGGCATGGGGGTTGCAGCTGGCGGCGGCGAGATGGCGCAGCGCAGCATCCTCGCTTATCAGCGCACCGAAGAGATGACCGCCGACCGCTCGGCGATAACCTATCTCAATGCCACCGGCCAGTCCGGCCTGGGCATGCTGAAGACCTTCGGCCGCTTTCAGAGCGCACTTTCGCTGTCGGGGGCGCAGGTCGACCCCTATCGAATCAGCCATCCGCTGCCGCGCGAACGCATCGCCAACCTCGAAGTCCTGGTCAAAAAAAGCCCCTACGTCGAAAAGGTCGATCCGCCGGCGCTGCAGCAGCGGCACGACATGATGCGCATCAAGATCGCCGCCTATATGGGAGGTCAGGCCGCCGCATCGCGGCTGATGCGCAAGATGCCGGGCAGCCTCGCCTCGCAATATGGCGACGCGCAGACGAGCTATCTTTTCGGCAATCTGGCCGGGGCGCTTGCCAAGACCAACGCGCTGATCAAGGCACAGCCGAAGAACCCCTATTTCCAGGAATTGCGCGGCGACATCCTGATGAAGGCGAACAAACCGAAGGCTGCCGCGGAAGCCTATGCCAAGGCGGTCAGCCTCGACCCAGCGCGATCCGGGCTGCTGCCGGTTTCCTACGGCCAGGCGCTGATGGCAGTCGGCACGCCCGATTCCCTGGAGAAAGCGGTGGTGCAGATCAACAAGGGTCTCGCGCGCGACCGAGAAAACGCCGTCGGTTACCGCCATCTTGCGCAGGCCTATGGCGAGCTTGGCAATATTCCGGCCGCCGACCTTGCGACCGCCGAAGGCCATTTCTATTCCGGCGCCTACAAGGATGCCAAGATCTTCGCAATGCGCGCGCAGATGAAAATGAAGCGTGGCGAGCCGGGCTGGATCCGCGCGCAGGACATCATAAACTACGCACCATCAGGCAAGAAAAAGTGAACCTTCCGGCCGTGCGCGGCGACAAGAAATTGGACCAATCGGGTAGTCGAACCAATCGGGTAGTCGGGCCAATCGGGTCGGACAACCCGGCCGGAAACCAGGCAAGAGGATCAGGATGATGAAGAAGGCAATTCTGCTGGGCACCACGGGCGTGGCGGTCGCTCTCGCCATGCTGGGTTTCGGGTTCGTGACCGGAAGTCCGCAGACGGCAAAGGCCGATGCCGCGCAGATCGCCCAGGCAGCCTCCGCCGACACCAAGATCGACCGGGCTGAAGTCGAAGGCATCATCCGCGACTATCTGCTGAAGAACCCGGAAGTGCTGCTGGAAGCTCAGGAGGCGCTCGAGGCCAAGCAGAAGGAGGCGCAGCGCGTCGCCAGTCTCGACGTCATCAAGGATGCCAAGGACCAGATCTTCAACTCGGCCTTCGACGGCGTCGTCGGCAATCCGAACGGCAAGGTCACCATCGTCGAATTCTACGACTACAATTGCGGCTACTGCAAACGCGCCATGGAGGACATGCAGACGCTGACGACAGCCGATCCGGATCTGCGCTTCGTGCTCAAGGAGTTCCCGATCCTCGGCCCGGATTCGCAGAAGGCAAGCGTCGTCTCGATGGCCTTCCACCTGATGATGCCGGAGAAATACGGCGAGTTCCACAACGCGTTGCTCGGCGCCCAGGGACGCGCCACCGAAGCGGCGGCCATCAAGGTAGCGCTTTCGCTCGGCGCCGACGAAGCGACGCTGCGCGAGAAGATGAAGGATCCGTCGATCGCCGAGGCCCTCTCCAAGACCTATGATCTTGCCAACAAGCTGGCCATCACCGGAACGCCCTCCTATGTGGTCGGCAACGAGGTGGTGTTCGGTGCGCTCGGCCAGGACGTGCTGGCGAAGAAGATCGAAGCGGCCAAGGCCGCACTCTGATCGGCGGCTGGCTTTCTGCGCAAGCCATTTTCCGCCTGTTGTGGACAGCGAAAGAACCCACTTGCGCTCTTTTCGCAGGCGTCTAAGCCCATTATAGAGGCCCGGTGCGCCGACTGATGCCGGCGCTGATGTGGTGGATTTGAAGTTCCTGCTGCTTTGGTGGCGTCAGTGTTCAGGAACTTTAAATCCACCACATCAGAAATGTATAAAATGCCAGTGTGGCTTTGAAGCCGAAATTCGTTCAAAGCGCTGCTCCAAGGTATTGCGAATTTCGGATTCGAAACCACACCGGGAAAAGGTCGGCATTTTGAAAACGGTTTTCGTCCTGAACGGTCCCAACCTCAACGCGCTCGGCAAACGCGAGCCGGGCATCTATGGCGGCAAGACGCTGGCCGCGATCGCCGACGATTGCAAGCAGGCAGGTGCGGCACTTGGGCTCGAGATCGATTTCCGTCAGTCGAACCATGAGGGCGACCTCGTCGACTGGATACAGGAAGCCGCCGACAAGGCTGTCGGCATCGTCATCAATCCGGGCGCCTACAGCCACACCTCGATCGCCATTCACGACGCCATCCGCTCCGTCGCGCCATTGCCCGTCGCCGAAGTTCATCTTTCCAACATCCATGCGCGGGAATCATTCCGCCACGTCTCCATGGTCTCGCCGGTCGCCGTCGGCGTGATCTGCGGGTTCGGGCCGCTCGGCTACACACTGGCGCTGCAGGCGCTGGCCGCACGCCTATGACCGGCCAACAAACAGAAGGCTCGAAAATGTCGATAAAAAAGAATGGTGTTGACCAGCAGCTTATCCGCGATCTGGCGGGCATACTGAACGACACCAACCTCACCGAGATCGAGGTCGAGCTGGGCGACTTGAAGGTGCGCGTGTCGCGACAGGCGCCGGCCGTCCATGCGGTCGCCGCACCGCAGCCCGCCTATGCGCCGCCGGCAGCGCAGCCGGCTGGCGCAGCCGCCCCGGCAGCGGCCGACGTGTCCAAGAACGCAGTGGCCTCGCCGATGGTCGGCACCGCCTACCTGGCGCCATCGCCCGACGCCAAGGCGTTCATCGAAGTCGGCCAACAGGTCAAGGAAGGCCAGACGCTGCTGATCATCGAGGCGATGAAGACGATGAACCAGATCCCCTCGCCGCGTGCCGGAACGGTGACGGCGATACTGTTCGAGGATGCGCAGCCGGTCGAATACGGCATGCCGCTCGTCGTGATCGAGTAGAGCCGGGAACAGCCGAAAAATGTTCCAGAAAATCCTCATCGCCAATCGCGGCGAAATCGCTCTGAGGGTGCTGCGCGCCTGCAAGGAGCTCGGCATCCAGACGGTGGTGGTGCATTCCACCGCCGACGCCGACGCCATGCATGTGCGGCTCGCCGACGAGAGCGTCTGCATCGGGCCACCGCCGTCGCGCGACAGCTATCTCAACATCCACCAGATCGTCGCGGCGTGCGAGATCACCGGCGCCGACGCGGTGCATCCGGGCTACGGATTCCTGTCGGAGAATGCCAAATTCGCCGATATCCTCGCCGCGCACAACATCACGTTCATCGGCCCGTCCGGCGATCACATCCGCATCATGGGCGACAAGATCGAGGCCAAGCGCACCGCAAAGCGCCTCGGCATTCCGGTGGTGCCCGGCTCCGACGGGGCGGTCACCGAGGAAAAGGAAGCCAGACGCATCGCCGCCGAGATCGGCTATCCCGTGATCATCAAGGCGTCGGCCGGCGGCGGCGGACGCGGCATGAAGGTGGCGCGCAGCGAATCCGATCTTGTGGTCGCACTGCAGACGGCGCGCTCGGAAGCCGGTGCCGCTTTCGGCGACGACGCCGTCTACATCGAGAAGTATCTCGAAAAGCCGCGCCACATCGAGGTCCAGGTGTTCGGCGACGGTGCCGGCCGCGGCGTGCATTTCGGCGAACGCGACTGTTCGCTGCAGCGCCGCCACCAGAAAGTCTGGGAAGAGGCTCCCTCGCCGGCGCTCAATGCCGAGGAGCGCGCGCATATCGGCGGCGTCTGTGCCAGGGCGATCGCCGATCTCGGCTACTCCGGCGCCGGCACCATCGAATTCCTCTATGAGAACGGCGAGTTCTACTTCATCGAGATGAACACGCGCCTGCAGGTCGAGCATCCGGTGACTGAGGCAATCACCGGCATCGACCTCGTGCACGAGCAGATCCGCGTCGCCTCGGGCGGCGGGCTTTCCATGCGCCAGGAAGAGATCCGCTTTCAGGGCCACGCCATCGAATGCCGCATCAATGCCGAGGATCCGCGCACCTTCACCCCCTCGCCCGGCACGATCACCCACTTCCACACGCCGGGCGGCCTCGGCATCCGTGTCGACTCCGGCGTCTATTCCGGCTACAAGATCCCGCCTTACTACGACAGTTTGATCGGCAAGCTGATCGTGCACGGCCGCAATCGCGTCGAATGCATGATGCGGCTGCGGCGGGCGCTCGACGAATTCGTCGTCGACGGCATCAAGACGACGCTGCCGCTGTTTCGCGATCTCGTCGGCAATGCCGATATCGCCAATGGGGAGTATGACATCCACTGGCTGGAAAAATATCTGGCCGATGAGGATTAGGACGTGAACTTATAGAATATAATGATGCGATGACCCGTCCTTACGCGCCAGGCTATCGCATCCCGACCGACCTGTTGCTCAAGGCCTACGCCTCGGGCGTCTTTCCGATGGCCGAAAGCGCCACCGATCCGGAAGTGTTCTGGGTGCGGCCGGAGACGCGCGGCATCATCCCGCTGGATGGTTTTCACACGCCCAAAAGCCTGAGGAAGGCGATCCGGAAAAACCTGTTCGATATCCGTTTCGATTTTGATTTCGAAGCGACCATCGACGGCTGCGCCGAGAGGCGCGAGGAACGCCGGTCGACCTGGATCAACGCGCCGATCCGCGAGGCCTATGTCGAACTCCATCGGATGGGCCATTGCCATTCGGTCGAAGCCTGGCGCGAGGGTCGGCTGGTTGGCGGCCTCTACGGCGTGTCTCTTGGCCGGGTGTTCTTCGGCGAAAGCATGTTCGCCAGGGAAACGGACGCGTCGAAGGTCTGCCTGGTGCACCTTGTCGAACGCCTGAAGGATCGACACTTCGCCTTGCTCGACACGCAGTTCACCACCGAGCACCTCAAACGCTTCGGCGCGGTCGACGTGCCAAGGGGCAAATACGAAAAGATGCTGGCCGACGCGCTGAAGGGCGAGACGGTGTTTTTCCCATGATCTGCGCCAAAGGTCGGGTTTTTGGTCAGGTTTTTGCGGCAGGCTCAAGAGGCGTGTGCGCGTGGAACATCATCTTCCAGCCATTGACGCGATGGACATAGCCGGTGCTGACCAGCGCCGCATAAGGCTCGCCATTCTCGCGCGTGGCATGGGCCTCATAAGTCAGCATGACAATGTCGCTGCCCGGCTCGATGATGCCCTTGAGGTCGATGTCGAGATCGCGCCAGCGATTTAGGCCCGTCGCGGTTTCGGCCAGATCGGCGTTGCTCATCGTTTGCGCCATCTGTGGGAAAGCCACCAGGCATTTGGTGTCGGCATTGGCTTTGAAATAGGCTGCGTCGCCGGTCCAGAACCCTTTTTCGAGATCGAGGAGTTCGTTCTTGTTGGCCATCATGGGAACATCTCCGTAACGCCAGCCATGACCAACGCACGGAGAATAAGGCGGTTCCGAACAGGCGATCCCGCACGCCAGGCATTATAACTGGTCTTGGCTAATTGGTTTTGGCCGCGTCGGGTGCCGGCACTTCCGACTTCTGCTTGCAGCCCTTCAGCCAGACGTCGTAGACGGCGTGCTCGACGGCGTTGAGGCCGGGGCTTTCGGCAAACATCCAGCCGGTGAAGATACGGCGGATCTTGCGATCCAGCGTGATCTCGTCGACCTCGACGAAAGAATCGGTCTTCGGCTCTTCGGTTTGCGGCTGCGAATAGCAGATGCGCGGCGTCACCTGCAAAGCGCCGAACTGCACCGTTTCGTCGATATAGACATCGAACGTGATGATGCGGCCGGTGATCTTGTCGATGCCGGCGAATTCGGCGACAGGATTGGTGATGCGTTGTGGTGCGGCCGGTGCCGCCGGCGCCACTGTCGCATCCGGTTCCACTGTCGCATCCGGTTCCAATGGCGGTGCAGCCGGGTCCACTGGCGCCTCCGGTTCCACTTGCGCCTCCGGCTCCATTGGCGCCTCAAATTCCGTCGGCGCCCCCGGGTCCACTGGCGCCTCAAATTCCGTCGGCGCCCCCGGGTCCACTGGCGCCTCCAGCGTCTGAGCGGCGGCGATGCTAAAAGCCGCAAAAGCGGTGGCGGCCACCGTCAGTCCGCCTATCGAGATTCGGCTGAAAATGCTCATGTAGGGATCCGGTGGTTTGCGCCCGGGGTGATTCTGTCGCGCCCAAGGCTAGTCGCTGCTGTCAGATCGACAAGCTGCTAAACGCCAATTGTGGCGATAAAGGACCGATCCGCCCTTGGCGAGCGGTTACGACCCCGGCGTCCAGGCGTCGTAATCGCCGGTCACCTGCGGGCGGTGCTGATTGCTGAGTATGGAGCCCTTGGGGCGATAGGCCGCGGCACTTCCGGTGAGGTTCGGCTGATGCGGCTTCTGCCAGTCGCGTGGCTTGTAGGTGTCGCTCGTCGGCGGGACATCGACGCGGTGATGCATCCAGCCATGCCAGCCGGGCGGAATCATCGAGGCTTCCGAATAGTCGCGATAGATGACCCAGCGGCGGGTGCGGCCTTCCGAATCGACACCACCCTCGTAGTAGACGTTGCCAGCCTCGTCTTGCCCGACTTTCTTGCCATGCCGCCAGGTATGGAAGCGCGTGCCCAGCGTCTGGCTGTTCCACCAGGTGAAAAACTGCAGAAGGAAAGTCTTCATCCAAAATCCCCGTGGCAAATCCCCGCGGTGGCGACAGCGGCGGCGCCTGTTTCCTGCTTATGGCGTCAGGCCATCGCCAAGGCAAGGGTTTTGCCGCACGAGCCACGCAAATGGCCGTCGGAAAACCGACGCACAGTGGCAAGCCTTTCGCGTCCTTTCGAGGCATGCCTTGCCAAGGCTGCCGGGTCTTTCTAAAGCTCAGCGCGCCGCATGCAGGAACCAGCCTGATTGACGGTTGAGGGAGGGAATGATGGCCCCAGACGCATCCGGCGCCGATCCGCGGATCAGTGCCAGCTCCATTCGCCTGCGCAAGGGCGGCGAGCCGATCGTCTGCCTCACCGCCTATACCTACCCCATCGCTCGCCTGCTCGACGATCATGTCGACCTGCTTCTGGTCGGCGACAGCGTGGCCATGGTTCTCCATGGCCACAAGACCACGCTGGGCGCCTCGCTGGAGATGATGATCGCCCACGGTCAAGCGGTGATGCGAGGGTCAGCCAAGGCCTGCGTGGTGGTCGACATGCCGGCCGGAAGCTATGAGGCGACGGCGCGCCAAGCCGTCGCCTCGGCGCGGCGGATTGTCGGCGAAACCGGTTGCCAGGCCGTCAAGCTGGAGGGTGGCGTGACAGTTGCCCGACAGATTGCGGCGATTGTCGCTGCCGGCATTCCGGTCATGGGACATATCGGCTTGCAGCCGCAATCGGTGGAAAGCGACGGCGGCTACAGGATCAAGGGCCGGACCGACGAGAATGTGGCTGCGCTTTATCGCGACGCCGAGGCGGTCGAAAAAGCCGGCGCGTTTTCGGTGGTCATCGAAGGCACCGTCGAGACCGTCGCCGCCGATATCACCCGGCACATTTCCATTCCAACCATCGGCATCGGCGCCAGCGGCGAGTGCGACGGCCAGATCCTGGTCATCGACGACATGGTCGGCCTGACCGTCGACCGGGTGCCGAAATTCGTCAAGCAATATGCCGACCTGCGCAGCGTCATATCGCAGGCGGCAGCCAGCTATGCAGCGGAGGTGCGCAGCCGGACATTCCCCGGCCCGAGCCACGTTTTTTCGGCCGCAGCCGACAAGAGCGAAGCATGAGCCGGGGCGAAGCATGAGCCGACCTCTCGTCGTCGACAGCGTCGCCGCCCTTCGCGCGCAAATCCGCGACTGCCGTCGCGATGGCCTTAGCCTTGCCATGGTGCCGACCATGGGTGCGCTGCATGACGGCCATATCTCGCTGATCAGGATCGCGCTGGAGAAGGCCGATCGCTGCGTTGTCTCGATCTTCGTCAACCCAACCCAGTTCGCGCCGAGCGAAGACCTCGACAAATATCCGCGCCAGCTCGGCCGCGACCTCGATCGGCTGGCCGAGGCCGGCGCACAACTTGCCTTCACCCCTGGTGTGGCGCAGATGTACCCGGCCGGCTTCGCCACCAGGATCTCGGTCGGCGGGCCAGCCGCCGGGCTGGAATCGGATTTCCGGCCGACCTTCTTCGACGGCGTCGCAACCGTCGTGGCAAAGCTCTTCCTGCAGGCGTCGCCCGACTGCGCGGTCTTTGGCGAAAAGGATTATCAGCAGCTTTGCGTCGTCAGGCAGCTCTGCAGCGATCTTGATCTGCCGGTGGACATCATCGGCGCGCCAACAATACGCGACGCGCACGGGCTCGCCATGTCGTCACGCAACGCCTATCTCGGCGAAACCGAGCTCGCGGTGGCGCGCCAGCTCAACGCCATCTTGCGCCGAACGGCGGCGGCACTCGCGGCAGGCGCGGATGAAGGCAGTGCGACCGCCGAGGCCAGCCGCGCGCTGGTCGAGGCCGGCTTCGACAAAGTCGACTATGTCGCGGCGCGCGAGAGCCTGACGCTCGCCCCGTGGCGGCCAAACCGCGACGGACGCCTGCTCGCAGCCGCCTGGCTGGGCAAGACCCGGCTGATCGACAATGTGGAAGTTCCCTCCGCCTGAAGCGCGTGCCGTTTGGATGGATTCATGCGACGCGTTTCAGGTTGTTGCTTTGATGCATGTCGCTATTGCAAAACCGCTTCGCGCCCTCGGTTCAAGCCCGAGGGCGTGCTTTTGCGCGACATGCTTAGGGCCAATCAGGCATCAAGGCCAATCAGGCGACCTTGAGATCCTTCATCGCTTTCTCGTAGACATCCTTGATCGGCTTGGATACGTCTTCGGCGGCTTTCGTCGCCGCCGCCTGGAGCTCCTTGCTCTGCTCGACCGTCTTTTCCACCTGCTTGCGCAAGAAGTCTGTCTGCAGTTCGACGAACTCGGAGGGCGATTTCACGGTAACCAGGGCTTCGAGGTGAGAAAAGCTGGCCTCAACATTTGCGCGCAAAGCGGCGATCGTCTTCAGCGACAGCTCATTGCTAGCGGTCTTGGCTGTTTCGAAGGATGACTCGAGAGCCTTCTGGGTCGCCTCGGCGCCGGTCGCCAATTTCGATAAGGCTTCTTTCGATTGCTCGACGCCCTTTTCGGCGACAGCACGGAACTGATCGGTTACCTCGGTCTGGACTTCTGCATTCTCAACGTTTTCAGCAGTTTTATCAGCGGTCTTCGTCATAGTTTCCATCCTTTGCGGTGGGCGACCTTTGTAGAAAGGCCGTCTCGTTCATCTAGAACCTGACGTTACGGCATCTGCAGTGCATTGCAATATTTTTGTGCGTCGCACCATGCTTTTTTGCCTCAGCGCTAGCCACCGGTGAATTTCTACCTTCGGGCGTGTTTTTTGCGGACCGCGATTCCGCAATTCAGCCCGCAACCGACCGGCGCAGCCCCGTAAAAACGCAACTGACTGCGACCTGTCAGGCCAGGCAAATCTATTCGATCGCCTTTTCCAAAATCAGCGCCGGCAGCCCTGAGCCACCGCCACAGTCAGCAGTGTTCCCGGCTGGCAAAAACCCTTTCGAGCGATAGATGGCGACGGCGGGAGCATTTGCCTCTTCCACTTCGACACGCAGCGTCCGCGCCTCGGGAAAGCTGGCCTCGACCTCTTCCAGCAGCGCCTGGCCGATCCCTTGCCTCTGGCAGGCCGGAAGCACGTAGAGCTGGTTCAGCATGACGATCCTCGCATCCGTGGTGGCTGCGGCGAACGCCATGCCGCCAATGCGGTTGCCATCGTCTGCGACCAGGAATTCGGAGTTCGGCCGTGTCAGCCGCGCCTTGAGCGAGGCGATCGAATGCCATTCATCTGTTATCTCAGCGACTTTGGCAGCACCATAGATGGCGTCGTAGGTGGCGTGCCACGTTTCGACCAGCAACGCCCGGACCGCGGCAAGATCGCGCTCGCCAGCGGTGCGAACGAACATCATCCTATTCGATCCCGAGTTTGGCCTTGACGAGGTCGTTGACGGCCTGCGGGTTGGCCTTGCCGCCAGTCGCCTTCATCACCTGGCCGACGAACCAGCCGGCCATGCTCGGCTTGGCGCGCGCCTGCTCGACCTTGTCGGGATTGGTTGATATCACCTCGTCGACCGCCTTTTCGATGGCGCCGGTGTCGGTGACCTGTTTCATGCCGCGACTTTCGACCAACTGGCGCGGATCGCCGCCTTCGTTCCAGACGATCTCGAACAGATCCTTGGCGATCTTGCCGGAGATGGTGCCCTCTTTTATCAGGTCAATGACCGCGCCGAGCTGATCGGGCGAAACCGGAGCATTTTCAATACCCTTGCCGGCTCTGTTCAACGCACCGAGCAGATCGTTGATGACCCAGTTGGCGGCAAGCTTGCCGTCGCGACCGGCGGCCACCTTCTCGAAATAGTCGGCGACCGCCTTTTCCGACACCAGGATCGAAGCGTCGTAGATCGACAGGCCGAGAGATGAGATCAGCCGCGCCTTCTTGGCGTCGGGCAGTTCAGGCAGATCCTTTGCCAGCGCATCGACATAGGCCTGGTCGAATTCCAGCGGCAACAGGTCGGGATCCGGGAAATAGCGGTAGTCGTGCGCTTCTTCCTTGGAACGCATCGAGCGCGTCTCGCCCTTGTTGGGATCGAACAGCCGCGTTTCCTGGTCGATCTTGCCGCCGTCCTCGAGGATGGCGATCTGGCGGCGCGCCTCGTAGTCGATGGCCTGGCCGATGAAGCGGATCGAGTTGACGTTCTTGATCTCGCAGCGCGTGCCGAATTCGCCGCCGGGCCGACGCACCGAGACGTTGACATCGGCGCGCAGCGAGCCTTCGTCCATATTGCCGTCGCAAGTGCCGAGGTATCGCACGATGGTGCGCAGCTTGGTGACATAGGCCTTGGCCTCGTCGGCGGATCGCATGTCGGGCTTGGAGACGATCTCCATCAGCGCCACGCCGGAGCGGTTGAGGTCGACATAGGACATCGTCGCATGCTGGTCGTGCATCGACTTGCCGGCATCCTGCTCCAGATGCAGGCGCTCGATGCCGACCTCGATGTCCTCGAACTCGCCGTGCCTGTCGGGACCGACGGAGACGATCACCTTGCCCTCGCCGACGATCGGCTGCTTGAACTGCGAGATCTGATAGCCCTGCGGCAGATCGGGATAAAAATAGTTTTTCCGGTCGAAGACCGATTTGTGGTTGATCTCGGCCTTCAGCCCGAGGCCGGTGCGGATCGCCTGCTTGACGCATTCCTCGTTGATGACCGGCAGCATGCCCGGCATCGCCGCATCGACGAGGCTGACATTGGCGTTCGGCGGCGCACCGAAAGCCGTCGAGGCGCCGGAGAACAGTTTTGCTTGCGAGGTCACCTGCGCATGAACCTCGAGGCCGATGATGATCTCCCAGTCGCCGGTGGCGCCTGATATCAGGCGCTTGGCGTCGGGTATGCGGGTGTCGATGAGGGTCATGGCGGCCTGCGCGTTATCGGTGACGGAATTCACGTGAATTCGACGTTTAAAGTGAAGTCATCAGCTAATGCAAACCGCAAAAGGAGACAAGCGTGAAGCCGCAGGCTGGTAGGGGCAACCGTTATTGGAAACGTTTGCGCTGCCCCTCACCTGCCTGCCGGCATCCTCTCCCTGTATAGTGACGGGGAGAGGGGCGCCCGCATCAACGATTTCGCCAATCTCCATTGTAGCAAGAAAAGCCGCCAAGGCTGCGGCCGGCCCCTTCTCCCCGTCACTATACGGGGAGAAGTGCCCGGCAGGGCGATGAGGGGCGGCGCCGACTTCGACAAAACTTGCTGGCGATCTCACGCCGTCGCGATATAGGCCCTGATCTCTGCGGCCTCGCGCTCGACATCCTCGATGCGCCGCTTGACCACGTCGCCGATCGACACGATGCCGTCGAGCAGGCCGTCCTTTTCCACCGGCAGATGGCGGAAACGGCCACTGGTCATGATCTCCATAACCTCGTTGACGGTGTGGTTCTCATTGCAGATCTTCACCTTGGGGGTCATCGCCGAACGCACCGCGATATCCAATGCGACGGCCCCTTCCCTGGCGAGGACCCGCACGACGTCGCGCTCGGAAAGGATGCCGACGATCTTGTGATCACCATTGGTGATGACCAGCGCACCGATCCTGTGCTCGGCCAGGATGCGAATGGCCTCGCTCAGTTTTTCGTTCGGCCCGAGCGTCAACACGTCGTGGCCCTTCTGCTCGAGAATTGCCTTAACAGTCATGGCGTCCTCCTCAGTTTACCTTGCCGGTTCCTGCCCTGACCGGCTTTCCCTAGTGCCAGACATCGTGCGCCGCGATCGATTGGTTTTCAAGTGCGGCGAGGCTCAGGCCCTGAACTCGTCCGCCTGCTGCTGCCGATCGAAAGCCCGCAGGCCGAAGAAGCCGGCGACGAAACCGCCAATATGAGCCTCCCAGGCGATCTGGCTGTCGATGCCGGGCGCGAAGGCAACGAGGCCGGTGGCGAGATTGATCACCATCCAGATGGCAAGAAAAGTCACAACGCCGCGCGAGCGGAACACCGCCGCCATCGGCAGCGGCGCGCCGGCGAAGGCGGCTTTGCCGGACGAGCGGTCGGTGCGGAAGCCGAAGCGCGCGGCGGCCCCCATCATGCCGGAAATCGCCCCCGATGCGCCGACCAGCGGCGCCTCGCCGAGCGGATGCACGGCCCAGAACAGCACCACCGCCGCCAGCCCCGTCGCGGCGAAGAAGAGGCTGAAACGAAGCGCGCCGAAGCGGTTCGCCAGTGGCGAGCCGAAAGCCGCCAGCCACACCATGTTGACGGCCAGATGAGCAAAGCCGCCATGCAGGAAGGCATAGGTGAAGGGCCGGGAAAACAGGAACCAGTCGAAGCCATATTGGCCAGTATAAAGAACTGGAATGAAGGCCGCATCGTACAACAATGTCAGCAGCTGGCTTTGGCTAAGCACGTACTCCTGCATGAGATAGAGGACGACGCAGATGCCGATCACCGCCAGCACAACGGGCGGCATGTTGAAAACCGGCTCGCGGCGCGGCTCCGGCTCATGGCCGACAGGTCCGCCCTCGCCCTGTTCGATTTCCGAGGGGCTTGCTGGTTCGCTCATATGGCTCGCACTCAGTCGCTGGTTTCGACTTCGCGAGCATGTAGATCACGGTCACCCGATTCACAAAGGGCGAATCGCCCCACGCAAATCAAAACGGCGCGAATCAAAATTGGCGCGAATCAAAAAGAAGCCGTCCAAGGTTGCCCTTGAACGGCTGGTCGAGCCCCCATGCTCCCCCAAACTTTTGACTGAAATGCTGCCGATCGCTGCGAAACGACCGCTTCTGGAGTGGTTTTAACGTGCCACGGGCCTGGGCGGAGCGCAACGTAAACCACTTGTTAACCTTAACGGCCCCGACCCGTGAACAAGTGTTAACGATGCTGGCACGCATCCTGCTCCGCAACGCATGTAGGTCCTCGGAGGGCGCCCTTCTGTTCACCGATGGGACATCAGACGACAGATTGCGCGGAGCAGCATAACATGAACCAGAACGGATCGATCACGCTGTTCCATTATTGGAACCGGCTGCGTGACGGGCGCCCTGCCCCGAAGCGTTCGGAAGTCGAGCCGGCCGATATCAAGTCGCTGCTGGCCGACACATTCATCCTGGAAAAGGATACGCGCGGCGAAGCGGTATTCCGGCTCGCCGGCACCAGGCTTTGCGCGGTCTATGGCCGTGAACTCAAGGGGTTTTCCTTTCCCTCGCTGTGGCGCGAGAAGGACCAGCGGCTTATCTCGAAACTGATCCAGGGCGTCTTCGATCAAAAATCCGTCGTGCTCATCACCTATGAAGGTTTCAGCCGCACCGACCGTTCCAGCAAGTTCGAGCTGCTCGCCCTGCCGCTCGACGGCGGCGTCGACAATCCGCGCTGCCTCGGCGTGATAAGCGCCGCTGAAAAACCCTTCTGGCTGGGCGCGGATCCGATCGCCGACGCCCTGATCGATTCGATCCGTCTCGTCGATCCGGAGAAGGAACCGAAATTCCTCAAGAACCGGCCGGCCATCGACGTTCCCTCGCTTGTCCCGTCGGAACTCGATCCGTCCCAGACGATTTCGGCGCTCGGCCAGGCACGCCGCATCCGTCATCTGGTCGTATTCGACGGCGGGCGCGGGGAATAATCCAAAATCCTAAAGTAGCGGCGTCAGGCTTTCCCCTTTGTTAACCCGCTTCGCTGTAGCTTTCCGGCGAAGTTCCTCGCATCAACGCGCGGAATGCCAAACGGGGTGTAGGCAGTCATGAGGTCAGCGGCGGTCGACACCGCGCCGTCCCAAGCTGAAAGGCGCAACTTTCAGCGCGTCCGCGTGAAGATCTATGGACGCTTCATGCTGGAGGATCGCACCGAACATCCGTGTCAGGTGGTCGACATGTCGCCGGGCAATGTAGCGCTTCGCACCGAGCGCATCGGCATGCCGGGCGAGAAAGTCATCGCCTATATCGATCACATCGGCCGCATCGAAGGCGTCGTCACCCGTATCCTGCAGGACGGTTTCGCGATGACGGTCATCGCGTCGGAACGCAAGAAGGACAAGCTTGCAGCGCAATTGACCTGGCTTGCCAACAAGCACGAGCTCGATCTGCCGGAAGACCGCCGCCACGAACGCGTGGCGCCGCGCAATCCGACCAGCGTGCTTCAGCTCGGCGACGGGCGCCAGTACCAGTGCCGCATCATCGACCTGTCGCTTTCGGGCGCCGCGGTCGAGATCGACGTCAAGCCGGCAATCGGCACCCAGGTCATGCTGGGCACCATGCGCGGCCAGGTGGTGCGCCATTTCGAGGACGGCATCGCCATCGAGTTCGCGGTCATCCAGAGGCCGGAAACGCTCGATTCCGAATTCAACGCATCCGGCACCTGACAAACAGCGCACACTCCCGCAATCGACCGGCCCATTTCGGCCGGTTTTTTGTTGACTCGCGCCGGCCAACGCAGCCTGCCACCGATGCCGCACCAAGGCGCCGCGCCGCGCCGATGTGATCCCCGCGAAAAACGCCTCAACAATTTTATACTGAAATGATTCAAATTTTATGTTTATTCTATGGGCGTTTTACTTAATGTCTACTTCGAGCCTTTGCGCCGAATAAATCCAATCGTGTCATTGTCTCCTCAAACGGGGAGACTGGACGATGAAGAAGACGAGGGGCAAGCTGTTGCTCTTGGCAATGGCGACGCAGCTTACCGCCTGGGGAACAGCGTATGCAGCGGGACCTGCCTTCATGCACACCGGCAGCCGCACCACACAGCCGGTCGGCCATTACGAGTTCTGCCAGAAGATTCCGCAGGAATGCAATCAGCGAACGCCGAAGCAGGCGCCGATCGAACTGACCCGCAAGCTGTGGGCGAAGATCGTGAGCATCAACAATTCGGTCAACAGCAGGATCGCGCCGCGCACCGATATGGAACTGTGGGGCAAGGAAGAGGTCTGGTCCTATTCCAACAGCGAATTCGGCGACTGCGAGGACTATGCGCTGGAAAAGCGCCGCGCGTTGATGAACATCGGCGTTCCGGCCGGCGATCTCTTGATGACGGTTGCGCGCCAGCCGAACGGAGACGGCCACGCGGTGCTGACCGTGCGCACCAGCCTCGGAGAGTTCATCCTCGACAATCTCGAAACCAGGGTGCTGTCCTGGACCAACACCGACTACACCTATCTGAAGCGCCAATCGAGCCAGAATTCTGGCGCTTGGGTAACGATCAACGACGGCCGCTCCGGCGCGGTTGCCAGCGTCCGCTAAGGACGCGACGCAAAAGCCCGGTCGAGCCCCACCTCCCCGTCCCCAACGACCGGGTTTAGGAGCCGGCCCAGTCCCCGGGCCGGCTCCACTTTTTCAAGCGGTACTAGGATCCTGGTGAGTGACAAATCCTACTTGCGCGTCGGGAATGGCGGGAGACGACCGGTGCGGACATTGCTCCGATTGCGACAAATTCAGCGGCGCAATAAGCTTCGGCCGTGAGCTACCAGGCGATGAAAAATCGAGTGATCTGTGATCAGAGGACTGTTCGGGAATGTTTCCTAGACGCTTGGTTTCATTGAGACGTTTCCGGGCACCGTCAGGACACAGAAGGAATCTGAATACACTGAGCGCAAACCGAACCTCAATTGAGACACAACTGAAACACATCGACGCGCCGGACGACATGTATGCGAAACGTTTTGGGCGGATGGTCGAGCCGCAGGCAGGCCAGGAGCGCAGGAGCGTCGCCAATGACACCCGACCAGATTCGACTTGTTCAGGATAGTTTCCACGAGGTCCTCCCGATACGCGTGGCAGCCGCGGCTCTGTTCTATGAACGCCTGTTCGCGATCGACTCGGATCTTCGCGCACTGTTTCTGGCGAGCGACATGCCCAAGCAAGGCGCAGAGCTGATGGCGAGCCTGGGCTCCGTCGTGCGCGGACTGGATCGTGCCAACACCGTCCTTCCGACCGTACGCGAGCTCGCCAAGCGCCATGGGGCTTGCGGTTTCAAGGAGCATCATTATCCGATCGTCGGGCAAGCGCTCATCGACACGATGGCGGCCGGCCTCGGCACGGCCTTCACGCCGGCGGTCGGCGAGGCTTGGGAGGCAGCCTATGCGTTGCTCGCAAGTGTGATGATCGCGGCTGCTCGCGAGGATCAGCTCGCAGCGTGAGGCATCCGATGCCGGAACAATCGGCACTTAAGTTAGCGATGTTCGCGCTTTGAAACCAAACGCGCCCGTGGCCCAGCCCGGCGGCCGCGATTGACAGTGGCTGTCGATTCCCGTGGTTGCATACGCAATTTAACGGATCCATTCCGTCGAATTCGACCATAATTCGACGGAGGCTCAAACGCTCACTCCCCTGGTCTTATCGCAACCTCCTCTAATTGACGGCGCGAATGGTCGCGTCGCGAGGATGAGGATGAGGATGAGGATGAGGATGAGGATGAGGATGAGGATGAGGATGGAGAAAAAACGACCCCTATCGATCACGCAAACTATTCCGCCTCGAGAGACAGGCTCGACGCTATCGGCTTCGCCAAATCCGCGATCCGCCTGGCCTTCCGTGCATTGAAGATGCGCAGCGAGCGAGTCGCGCTACATTCAACGCCCGACTTATCTGCTCAACGACATGTGCATCGGCCGCTCGGAGATCGATCACGTCAAGTCCATGCGGTTTACGATTGCCAACAGCGCTCAACGCGGTCGCTTGAACGCGAATGATGCTGATCCACATTGACTCGGCCTGGTGAACAGGCTCGGCTCGACGGGCGCGAGAGGTTGCCCCGAAGTCGGGCCAAGCCTTCAACATAAGAATTATTCAACCGCGCAATCCTGGGCGATCACCTCGCCGGGGGTTTTGGCGCTTTGAACAAGGCCCACGTCTCGCAGATCGTTTCGTAGCGTGGAAGCATGTGGATCAGCAATTCCATGGCAAATTCCACGAACGCAACCACCCTCGTTCAAACGCAGCGCCGTCACAAGGAAGCGGTCCGGCAAATTCGCCGCACTATTCACTTGGAGAAGACGATGCAACACACCACCAAGGCCTCAAGGCCACCGTTGAACGGCGTCGACACGCCGAACCTTCTGGCAACGATCAACTTTGTCGCCGGCCAGCCTGAATTGGCCAAGTTCCAGTTCCGCGTCCACAACGAGTGGGTCGAAGGCACCCACAGCAAGAGCGTCATGCTCGGCTTCCACGGCGCCGGCCAGGAACAGAAGCATGCCAAAGCCTATTACGCCGACAGCGACCACCCGGCCGTGCTGTGCGGCGCCGATCACGGGCCCACCCCGGTCGAATGGCTGCTGCATGCGCTCGCCAGCTGCCTGATGGCGGGCGTCGCCAACATCGCCGCGGCGCGCGGCATCAAGCTGACCAAGGTGCAGTGCTCGGTCGATGGCGACATCGATCTGCGCGGCATCCTCGGGATTTCCGACGAGGTCCGAAACGGCTTTCAGAACATCGCGGTGGCGTTCGAAATCGAGGGCGATGCGCCGTCCGAGAAGCTCCAGCAATTGGTCGAGCAGACACGGGCACGGTCCGCGGTCTTCGACATGCTGACGAACGGTGTTTCCGTTTCGGTCGGTGTCAAAACCATCCAGTAATCCACCCGGAAAGGCGGTTCGGACGGGTGTCTGAACCGTCACCCTCCAAAATTGATGGAAACAATATGGAACAGGCTGACGTTGTCATCGTCGGCGCTGGCCAGGCGGGCATCGCCTTGAGCCATTGCCTTCGAAAACGTGGGATCTCGCATGTCATTCTGGAACGCGGGCGCATTGGCGAACGGTGGCGGTCCTCGACATGGCGTTCGCTCCGCCTTTTGACGCCCAATTGGCTGAACGCGCTGCCAGGCTCCCCATATTGTGGCTCCGAACCCGACGGCTACATGAGCCGCGACGCGTTTGTGGAAACCCTGGTTGGCTATGCCCATCGATCGCAAGCGCCGGTGCGCTCGTACGTCGATGTCTTGTCGTGCGAACAGGATGGGCAGGGCTTCAGGCTGCGGACGACCGCCGGCGACTGGTCGGCGAAAGTCGTCGTTGTGGCCACTGGTCATTGCGACGTGCCGAGCATGCCCTTCCCCCTGCATACCAGCGCGGACCAACCGGTCAGCATCCACGCTTCGCAGTACCGAAGTCCCGACCAGCTTGCGTCAGGCGGCGTGCTGGTTGTCGGCGCATCGTCGTCGGGCGTCCAGATTGCCGACGAGCTGCGACGCAGTGGCAGACGCGTAATCCTGTCCGTCGGCAAGCACACGCGTTTGCCGCGCATCTGGCGAGACAAGGATATCTTCTGGTGGCTCTACCATATGGGATTCATGTCCCAGCGGCTGGACGATTTGACAGATCCCGACAGCGCCAGACGACAGCCTTCACTTCAACTTGCCGGTCGGGCGGATCGCTCCAATGTCGATCTGGCGACCCTTCAGGGCATCGGAGTCGAACTCACCGGGCGGTTGAAAGGCATCTCGAACGGGACAATTGGCTTTGCCGATGATCTCAAAGATAGCATCACGGCGGCGGACGCCAAGCAGGACCGGCTCCTTCGCCAGGTCGACCAGTTCGCGGGTCACAAATCCATGGCCGGCGCCCCCGCCCCGATCGAGCTGCCGACGAATTGCCTCAAGCGCCTGTCGTTCGCGAACGACGACATCGGCACCATCATATCGGCGACCGGCTACAGCCGCTCGTTTTCATGGCTGAAACTGCCCGTCATCACCGCCGATGGCGAACTGGCCCACAAGGCCGGGATAACGACCGTCGCCGGCCTCTATGCGCTTGGCTTTCGCTTTCTGCGCAAGCGCGATTCCAATTTCATTGGAGGCGTTGGACCGGACGCGCAAGCGATCGCCGACCATGTCTCACACTATCTCGGTCAGAGCGGCCTCAAGGCAGCATAAGGACATTCCGATGCTTTCCAATGTCGTCCCCGCACATTCTCACTACGACGCCATCATTGTCGGCGCGCGCTGCGCCGGAGCCTCGACGGCAATGCTGCTCTCCCGGGCAGGATTGCGGGTGCTGGCAGTCGACCGCCAGTCCTATGGATCTGACACTCTGTCTACACACGCGCTGATGCGACCAGCCGTCATGCAGCTTTCGCGTTGGGGCCTGCTCCAACCGTTGATCCAAAGCGGTGCGCCGGTGATCAGGTCTACCACTTTTCACTATGGCGAGCAGGAGGTCACGGTGCCCATTCGGCCCGAGCCAGATATTCCGGGCCTGATGGCTCCACGCCGCACGGTGCTTGATCGCATGTTGGTCGATGCAGCACGAGCCGCTGGAGCCACGATTATGCATGACACACCGGTCCATGATCTCATGTTCGACGCACATCGCCGTGTTCGCGGCGTCACATTGAGAGATGCCGGCGGCCAAACTCGCGAGATAAGCGCCGATATCGTGGTTGGAGCAGACGGGCTCGGCTCGTTTATCGCTCGCAAGGTCGAGGCACGGACGCTGGTGCAGGGGCGGTGCTCGGTGGCACATGTCTTCGGCTACGCCCCGGCGCCGGCGTTCTCGGGATACCACTGGTATTTCGGCCGGAACTTATCCGGCGGCGTGATACCGACGAATGACGGGCTTGCCTGTATCGTCGCATCCGTTCCGACCGAGCGGTTCGACGCGGAGTTCCGTTTCGATCTTTCCGCCGCACAGCTTGCCCTGGCAGCGCTGGCACCCGGATTGGGATCGCGGGCCTTCGGCAATGGTGGCGAACGTCTGAAGGCCTTCCGCGGCACGCCCGGCCGATTGCGGCAGGCATACGGCCCTGGCTGGATGCTGATCGGCGATGCCGGCTTCTTCCGCGATCCGCTGACCTCGCATGGTATTTCCGACGCCCTGCGTGATGCCGAAGGGGCCACGACGGCAATACTTTCCTGTCGCGCGTCCGCATTGCGGGAGTTCCAGGAAGTACGCGACAGCCTCGCGCTGCCCATTCTTGAGACCACGGACGCCATCAGTGCCTTCGACTGGTCCCTCGAAGAGCTACCTGAACGCCACAAGCGCTTCAGCGAGGCGATGAAATCCGAAGTCACTGTGCTCTTGGCCCGGGCGGCGCGCGATCGCGAGGTTCCGCCTCTCCCGCAAGGGCTAGTGACGTCGCAGCTAGAGGCAATCTGAAACACAAAACGGAGCAAGGCTATGCAAACGACCATACGATCCGGATGGTCCGGAGTCCGGTTCGGACAACCGGAACTCGGGGCCAGTGCAGAGCGAAGGCGCATCACTCGGGCTAGCGACATCATTGCGTTCAGCGACATGACCGGCGACAGAAACCCACTCCACTACGATGATGTCCTATCCGCCCGCACCGTATTCGGCCGTCTCATAGTTCAGGGCGGTGTCACTTCCGGCCTTCTCAATGCTCTGGTGGCCGAGGACTTACCAGGACCCGGCAGCGTCTTTCTTGGCGTCGAGTGGAAGTTCCTCAAGGCCGTAGGTATCGGCGAGGAGATCGTCGCACGCGCGGAGGTGCTTAGCGTGCGGGAAGACAAGCCGATCTGCACGCTGTCAACCACCGTCGCAAACTCGGCAGGCGAGATTTGCCTGTCCGGCACGGCAACAACCTACACTGTGCCGCTCGATTAGCCGCCATAGGCTGCCGGGCGGCTCCGCATTTCCATGCTCTCCCACACGCTGTCTCCAACGGGCAGAACGCATGTTCGAGGAACTTAGCGGAATGGTCCGCTGCAAACCAAGGAGCCAACTTTATGAACATCTCATTCGGTATCTATGCAACCCCGACATCCACTCTGTGGAAAGACATCCGCAAAGGTCCGCCGCTCGAGGCAGTCCGGGAGCATCTCGACCGGGTGATTAACTTCAGACGCCTTTGCGAGATCGCTCGCAGGGCTGAGGTCCGGTGACGGAGTACGGGTCAAATGCGATGGCGGGCGTGAAGACACGTCCGCCATCGGTTTGGGTATTGCGAACCCAAATGCTTCGTCGCTAATGTAAGGCCGACCATACGGTTAGGACAACCGGATTGAGCTCGGCCTTCGAAGTAAGGGTCTTTGGCGACCTCACGGTTCGCCGTGACGGCGAGCCTGTGGCCCTAACGCAATCGCGCAAGACGCGGGCGTTACTCGCCTATCTGGCCGTGCAGCAAAAGCAGCAGCGCCGCGAGTGGCTTTGTGAGATGTTTTGGGACGTCCCTGATGATCCTCGGGGCGCGCTGCGTTGGAGCCTTTCGAAGCTGCGCCAGATCTTAAACGCTGACGGCGAGACCCGGCTTGCGGCCGATCGCAACGTGGTCCAACTGAAGCCGGGATCGATCTGGCTCGACTACGATCTGATCAGGAGCCTGTCGGCCGATGCGGTTGGTTCGCTGCCTACAGAGCGTCTGGAAGCGATCGCTGCGGCTTTCGCCGGCCCGTTCTTGTCGGACCTCTATCTGCCGCGCTGCCAGGCGTTCGAGGCTTGGCGCGTCTATTGTTCGAACGAGACCGAGATTCTGCACCTGAAGGCGCTACGCGCCCTGATCGATCGCCTGGGCGACGAGCCTGAGCGGGCGCTTCCCCACCTGCACACACTGCAGTCACTTCTTCCGGACAATGATCTAGCAGACGAGATCGCCCGCATTAACGATCAGGCTCGACTGACCGTCGCCGCTGCCCCGATCCGAAGTGGCACGACGGCTGGACCTGTTGGCCGGCCGGCCCCCGAACCTCCGCTGACGGGGCCTGTGCCCGAACCCGTCCCATCGCCTTCCACGAAGGTTTCGTCAGGTAAGCAGCAGATACGCTACGTCAATGCCCGCGATGGCACCCGGATCGCCTATGTCATCAGCGGATCCGGGCCAGCGATCGTGCGTGCCTCGCACTGGATGTCCCATCTCGACTTCGATTGGGAAAGCCCGGTTTGGGGACATTGGATCCACGGCCTGTCCAGCGGCTTCACGCTTGTACGCTACGACGGGCGCCTGAACGGCCTTTCCGACACAGTCTGTGAGGATGTGTCTTTCGATGCATTCGTCGACGATCTCGAATGCGTCGTAGAGGCCGTGGGCCTCGACCGTTTCGTCCTCCTTGGAATATCGCAAGGCTGTGCTCTCTCGGTCGAATACGCCATTCGCCATCCCGAGAAGGTCGCGGGTCTCTTGATTTGGGGGGGATATGTTCGTGGATGGCGAGCGCGCGGAAATGCGGCGGAGATCGTCAGACGCGAAGCAATCTCGGCGTTGATGCGTCAGGGCTGGGGTCGGGACGATCCATTGTTCCGCCAAATGTTCACCAACCTGTTTATACCGGGCGCCAATCGCGTGCAGATGGATTGGTTCAATGAGCTGCAGCGCCGGACACTCACGCCGGAAAACGCGATGCGGTTGAGCTATGTCTTTGCCGACATTGACATATCGCGATCGCTTGAACGGCTGCATGTGCCAGCGCTCGTGCTGCATGCCAACGGCGACCGGGTCGCGCCTTTCTCGGAAGGTTTGGAGCTCGCCAGATCGATAACTGGTGCCCGCTTCGTCGAACTGGAAAGCGCCAATCACATCCTTCTTGCCGAGGAACCCGCGTTCCGCAACTTCATTCTCGAGGCGTCGACATTTGCCAACGAGGCGCTTCAGGCGCAAACGGTCGTTGCGGTCGACCCGAGGACCCGGCGACAGGCAACGATCCTGTGCGCCGATTTCCAATACGCCGAACCGGTGATGGAGAACCTGCCTCCCGATGTCGCGCTGGAGCGGGTCGACCCCTTCCTCATGCAGGCCACCGCACTCGTGCGCGACAACGGAGGAACGGTTCTGACGATTTCCGAGAACGACCTCGTCGCGTCGTTTGGTGCGCCTGAGCCGCTCGAAGGACATGCTGCACTTGCCTGCCGGACCGCACTCGCGCTGCGCGAGCTCGCGCTGCGCCATGGCGATTGGATGACCGGCGTTCGTGCTGCCCTGGACACAGGCATCGTGATCGTCAGCCCGGCACGTGACCGGGCTTTGGAGGTGCGCGGCGGGCCGGTGTCCGTGGCCCATACGCTGAGCCAGGCGTTGGGGCGCGATCTCGTGGTGGCAACCGCCAGGACCCGGGCATCGGCTGGCGGCTTCGTCAGTATGGAAGCGCTGGCAGCGCCACTTCTGTCGGAATACCCGAAGAACCAGCGGCTCTTTGAAGTGATCGAGATCAGGCGGGGCCGCTCGCGCTGGCAGTTGCGCGCCGAAACGCAGCTGTCGCCGTTCGTCGGCCGCGAGATGCAACTGCAGATTCTGAACAAGGCCTGGCATGAAGTATTCGACGGCGAAGGTCAGACGGTTTTCGTGGTCGGCGATCCCGGTCACGGCAAGTCGCGTGTCACGCATGAATTCGTTGGGGCCATCCCTCACGATGATGCTGAGAATCTGGAGGTCGGCGCGCTCGAAACGGACCTGCGCAGCGGCTTCGTCGTAATTCGGAAACTGCTGCAAACCCTGTTCGGCGTGGGCGACACCGAAGCGCCGCCAATCGCAATCGAAAAGGTACTGGCCGCGCAAAGCGCGCAAGGCTTCGATGAGCGGCTCCTAGATCCGATCATGGCAGTCATGGAACTGCCCGTTCAGGATCCGAACTGGGCTATCATTTCTGGCCAGGAGCGATCCCGGCGCATGCAGGAAGCAGCGGTTGGGCTTCTGCTCTTCCTTGGCCGCGAGAAGCCCGTCGTTCTCCTGGTCGAGGACCTTCATTGGATAGACGCCGAGAGTGAGGGGGTCCTGGTGCGGCTGGCGCAGGCACTGCCCACTGTCCGCTGTCTGCTTATCCTGACCTGTCGACCCGAATACGATCGCGGTGCCTTCGCCGCTGCAGGACCTTCCGAAATCCGCCTGCCGGCGTTCAATACGGCCGAAGCAGCAGCATTTCTTGACTACCTGGTTGGCAGGGACCCTGAGCTGGCGCAGCTCCGCGGTGCAGTCGGGGATGCGTGCAAAGGCAATGCATTGTTCCTGGAAGAGACCGTCCGCGCTCTCGCCGAGACCGGCAAGCTGGAAGGGCAGCCGGGCCGCTACCGGCCTTCTGGCGAGGTCGACGAGATCGTCGTTTCGGCGAGTATCCAGACGATCGTCGACGCTCGCTTCGAACGTCTCGACAAGGATTCGAAGCGGGTAGCCGAGGTCGCCTCGATCTTCGGCGGAGAGATTCCGGTGCCCTTGCTACGAAGGATGGCGACGCTGTCGAGCCTGCGCTTCGATGCCGCCCTCCAGAATTTGAAAAAGGCCGATCTCCTAGTGGAGCTTCAGGTTTTTCCCGAGGCTTTCGTCCGCTTCAAGCACGTCCTCATCCGAACTGCTGTGTCCGGACGTATCGTATCGTCGGCGCTCATTGAGCTCCACAGGACTGCGCTTGCCGAATTGAAGGCCCATTACGCGGACCGGCTTGATGAGCACAGCGAACGCCTGGCCAGACACGCGCAACAGGCTCACCTCTGGGTCGAAGCCGTCGGCTATCTTCTGATCTCGGCTCGCAAGGCGATCAGGCGGTCGGCGCACGTCAGTGCACTTGAGCAACTGGACCTTGGGGTCAGGCTGCTGAGGAGCAACGATGTCGCCGACGCCGATGAGCAAGAGATCGAGTTCCAGCTCGCGAGGGGCGTGGCCCTCATGGCGGCCCGTGGCTGGGGTGCGACCGAAGTGCTCGCCGCGTTCGAGCGCGCCGAGGAACTTTGCAGTAAGATCGGCGACCAGGCGCGTCTGTTCACGGCGCTGCGCGGGAGAGCCCAATACTACATGCTTAGCGGTAAGCCGGCAGCGGCGCAGGAACTGGCCTGCCGATGGGCTGGCATGGCTAAGGACGACAGCGATCCCGGTCTCGCGATCGAGACCGAGCACATGTTCTGGACAAACAATTTCTTCCTTGGGGAGACCGCGGCGGCCCAGAACCATGCGGAACGCGCCATCGGCCTCTACGACCCCGACCGCGATCATTATCTGACGTACAAGTACTCCGGTCATGACCCGGGCGTCTGCTGCCGCTGCTTCTCGGGATTGTCAGCCTGGCTGGCCGGCGAGCCGGATAAGGCAAGGCTACGGTGCGAAGACGCAACCGGGCTCGCCGGACGTTTCGAGCATCCGCTGAGCATGGCGCTTGCGTTTTGGGGGACCAGCTACCTCCATATGTTCGCGGGGGAGCCTGAGGCCGCGCTTCGGGCGGCGGAAAGCGAGTTGCAGATAGCAGAGAAGTTCCAGTTGCCGCTCCTTGTCGGCCAAGCCGCGTTCCAGGTTGGATGGGGGCAATTCCGGCTTGGGGAACGGGGGGCCGGCCTGCGCGGCATGGAGGAAGCTATATCTGCCATTCGCCGGACCGGCGCTGAAATGGGGCTGCCCTATCTGATAGGCCTTTACGCCGAAGCGCTGGGCGACAGCGGCAGGCTGGACAGCGCTCGCAAGTCGGTTGAAGCTGCCCTCGAGCTCGGCCGCTACAACGGAACCTATTTCCAGCTCGCCGAAGTACTTAGGATCGAAGCCTGTATCCGCGAAAAGAGCGGTGGCGGACCTGACGAGATCGAGAAGATGCTCCACAAGGCTGCGAACGTCGCCACCTTGCAGCGTTCCGCGATTGGCCAACTGCGTATCGCTGTGGAACTCGCTCGCTGTCTTCGAAGCCTTGGAGATGTCGAGAAAGCGCGTGAATTTATCGCGCCTCACGGCGAGCTTGTCGGTAAGCTCGACGACAGCCAGGATGCGCGGGCGGCGCGTGAGTTCTTCTAGCCAACGTGGCTACGTGACGCGTGCCCAGCAACCGCGCCGCCGCCACTGCGGCTGAATAAGCATCCGGCTACGCTAGGTTTTCGAAATCCAGTATGCGTCGGTGAAGCCGACATATACCTCACCTCGCGCTGAAACCGCGTTAGCCCGACAGGCCCGCCTTGCGAAGGCCTTCGATATATCTGCTGCGATCAGTCCGGTCGATAAAACGGCGGCAGCACCTCGGCGAGATTCGAAAGCCGCAGCAATGGATCGAACGCGCAGACCCGAGCCATCATTTGCTGCGCTTCCGATAGGCGCCCCGCAAGGGCATGACCCGCCGCCACTACACGCATCGCGCTCACGTGGTTCGGCTGGTGCCGCAGCGACTTTCCCGCCCAAGCGACAGCGTCATCGTAGTGGCCGGCACAAAAATGGGCGAGCCCGGTGTTGAACTGCCAAGCGAACAGGCGTGGACCAATGGGCTTAAGACGCATGGCAAGCGCGGCGTGCTCGACGGCCTTGCCTGGCTCGCCCAAGCAAGCCCGCACCCAGCTGCTGACGCCCAAAGCGGCGGCCAAGTTCGGGTTGAGAGCGAGCGCGCGATCGATGCAAGCGGCACTGTCATCAAGGTCGCCGCCTACGTAGCCGAGGACGTATCCACCGTAGGAAAGCGCAATCGCATCGTCCCTTCCGAGTTCGACCGCTCTCCTGGCCAGTCGAGTAGCCTCGGCAATCTCTTCCGCACGGTCGACCATCCAGCGGTTGCTTTTTCCGGTAGCGTAGCACCGCGCCGCCCGCGCATGGGCTATCGCGAACTCCGGATCACGGTCGATCGCCTTCATAAAGAGGCGCAAGGCATCGTCAATGGCCGATCCACTAGTGATCGTCCGGTCAAAGGCCGTTTCATTTCAAGAGGCGAGTCGCCTAGTTGCAGAGACGCTTGCAGTTCTCTTCGGCTGCACCTCGCGACGGGGTCAAATCGTGGCCTCCCCTCCCGCCAGCAACCGGGACGACGCCCGTACCACGTACCGCGTCCTTGATACACCGGATTGATCCGCTAGTTAACCTCCGTGGGCGCCTTAGTCGCGAGTTTTGCATGGCGGCGGCGGTTGCGCCGTCCTGACTGCATGCCGCGGAAAGACGGTTCGACCGACGCACTTTATGGAGGTGGTCGTGCGTCAATCCCCTGAATCCAGCTGGGCATGTTTCGTATTCGTTTGCTCGATCGCGGTAGCTTGCGCAGGAGCTACCGCCGGCGGCGAGCGCGGCGGAGGCAAAAGCGGTGGCAACCATGGTGGCGGAGGCAATAGCGCTGCCAGCCAGGGTGGCGGAGGCAATAGCGCTGCCAGCCATCACGGTGAAGGCCGCAAAGACGGCGCGCACAAAGGACCCAGCGGCTCCAGCAGCAGGTCACCGGTGGATGACGATGGGACCAGCACCACTGCAACGGCGGCAGTTGCGGCAACCACGGCCGCCACTGCCGTCAGTGTCGCCCGGTCCGCAAGTGGACGGTCGCTCGACCTTCCGTCCAGCCTTCAGCCTCCTGGTGACGTCGACAGTCCAGCAACGGTCAGTCCAATCAAGGCGCTGCCGGGCGTCCCGGATGAAGTCGTTCGCGCCTGCCATGACGCAATCGAGTCAGCCGCCGCCCCGTTTGGCGCGACCAGTGTGCGCGTCAGCAGCGCAGGTTCCATGCGTCGGTTGACCCCGGATACGATCTCAGCTCCCGTCGAGGTCAGCATCGACTATGGACGGCAAGGCAACGTGGAGACGCGGCAGGCGCCGATCAAATGCGAATTGAATGCTACAGGCAGTGTGATCGGGCTGACATAGCGTATCGCGCAGAACTACTCGCCGACGAGAGCAGAATGAATTCGAATGGGGTGATTCGATTCATCCTAGTCTACTCTCGCAATACACACGTGTCGCAATGATCTCAAAGAGCTTGGGCCTTCAACAGGAGGACCGCGCAGTCGTTTTGGAAATCACTCCAATGTCGCCTGTCTTGGCCTGAGGGGATAGGGAAGTGAGAGAGAACGCACCCCCGCAATCCGCGCCGGGTCGCGAGCCTTGCTGCGTGCAGTCTTCTGGCTGACAGCCTTCACGCCGCCGGCAGCGGCGGCTGCGCGGCCAGCGCGCCGCTTCAGCGGCGGCTCAATCTTGGCGCTGCGACGCTCAGCCCTGAGCCTGTCATTGTCCGCGCGCGCGGCGGCCAGGTCGCGGGAAAGAGAAACAGTGACGTCACGTTGCTTGTCCAAAGCCTCCTTCAGCTTGGCGACCTGTAGCAAAAGTGCTCGGGCGGCGTCGCGCTCGAGGCGAGCTTTATCGAGGTCCTCATGGGTCGAGACTGCCGCAGCGCGTTCTCGTGCCAGAGCATGCGCCGTCTCGGTTGCAGTCTGCTCCACTCGTTCTCTCGCTGCGACTGCTCTGGCTCGTTCCTGTTCAGCCGCGTCGCGCTCGATGCGAGTTTTTTTCAGCTCCTCCCCCGTCGAGACTGCTGCAGCGCGTTCTGTTGCCAGAGCCTGCGATGTCTCGGTTGCAGTCTGCTCGGCACGCTTTCTCGCTGAGACTGCCCTGGCTCGTTCCTGTTCAGCCGCGTCGCGCTCGAGGCGAGCTTTTTTCAGCTCCTCACGCGTCGACGCTGCTGCCGCCTGTTGTCGCGCCAGCGCCCGCTCCGTCTCGGCTGCCGTCTGCTCCACTCGTTCTCTCGCTGTGACGGCACCGGTCAATTCCTGCTCAGCCGCGTCCGCGCGCTCCATGAGCGCAGCATTGGACAGTTTCACTTTGGAGAGCTCGCCACGAAGTTCGTCTGACTTTCGGCGTTCGTCATCGAGCATTCCGCTCGCTTGCGCCAGCGAAGCCTTGGCCTTGGCGCGATCCTCGGCGGCCTCGGTCTCAAGCCGCTCAATTTGCGCCTGCGCTCGCGATAGATCGCGCGCCACCCATCCGGCTCGCTGACGCTCCAGGTGAGCAGCGGGCATCTCCGTAAAGACATAGTTGGTGGCCTCGCTCAGCATCGTGCGGGCATCTCCCGCAAGGCGCCGCAATGCGTCAGCTGTAAGGGCTGCCGCGAGCTCGTTGCGCAATTGCTCCTGGCGTACGTTGGCGGCGGCTGCCATGCTTGTCCTCAGCGCGTCGATCTCCTTGCGCGATTCGAGCAGCGCTCGCTGCAGAGCGGCGCTCCTGGCGCGCTCACCTTCCGCCGCCCGGCGCTCCTGGCCGTCCAATTCCTTCGCTGCGGCTGCCTGAGCACCAGCTGCTCCGACTTGCGCCCGGGCAGCCGTGAGATCCGGGCTGAGCAATTCGACACTCGTGCGCTCGTCTCCCTGGGCTGGCCTACGCACATCCAATGCAGCACTCGCCGGAAGCTCGAAGGATCGCGAAAGCTCCGGATTGACGTTGCCCTGGACCAGCGAAATGGCGGGGGCGCTTTCGACCCAGTTTTGTCTCGTCATCGCATAGGTAAGCGGCACGGCCAGACAGATTGCTGCGACGCCAAAGCGGGGCACAAGACCGATCGGCCTGCGAATGCGAGGAGGTGAGGCCGTCGCTGTGGTGGGGTCGGGATTCTCCGCGAGGGCGAGTTGTGTTGGCATACGGCTCAGAGCCGTCAATGCTGGACTAGTTAAGGCGGCAAGATTTGCCGCCACCTGCCTATGAACATAGCCAGCGATTTCCCTGATCGATGTCGCAAGTCGGCCGGATTGCGCTATGTTCGTCGCGGAAGCGACAGCGTTGGTCCGGGTGACAGACGAGCTCTCGCAAGCTTCGGAGATCACGTCGAAATACTCGATTCGCACCCCGAACCGAAGGCAATTGGCATCCTGACGCCGAATATCCAGGTCTGCCGCGTCTGAGGGCACGGCAACCTGAGAAGAAGAAGCAGGCTCGGTTGCAAGGTTGACCGGGATTTCCCAATCCCAAGACACCTCCTCCTCGGGGAGGTCAGATCCGCGTTCGCTCACATCTGATTTGAGGCGACGCCGTTGCACCCCGATAAGGATACGCCTTAGCACAAGATAGAGGCCCATCGAGGCAAATGCTGCTATCCCACCCAGGACGGCGAGATCTGCGCTGTTTGCGTAAATTTCGGCAAGATGATTTCGCATTGCCGTGCCTGTGCGGTTTTGGGTGTAATCTTAAGATCGTGAAGCGTTGTTGGCCCCTCGCCTTGGTGCTGGCTAAAGCCTTTGGTCGCGTTCGAAGCTGTCACTTGCTTCGAGGTCCCTCCAGTGCTCGAATTGTTGTTGCATGGCGGAGCGGCGGTCGCGCGTTGATAGGCGTGCCGGCGCAGATGACTTTTGTTTGAAACGAAACTTGACAGGCCGTGGCCGCCGATTGTCGGCCGCCAAGGGCGCACAGGCTCTGAAAAGCCGACTTGCACCTCTGCATCTCAACGTCCCCAGAGTTCTCCCACGGTAGCGCACCATCCCACCATTTCCGGCTCTGGACGGTCCGGCTAAGCTTTAAGCTAGGTCACAGGCCTCCACGGTCAACCGTCACCTTATAGTTAGCATCCATCGGCAGTACGTCGGCCATCTGGTGCCGAAGCCGTTTGCCTCGCTTCACGCTGACACCGCGTTAATCGGGCAGGCCCGCCTTGCGAAGTCCTTCGATATATCTGCTGCGATCGTCCGGTCGACAAAACGGCGGCAGCACCTCAGCGAGATTCGAAAGCCGCAACGTAGGGTCGAGTTCGCGCAGGCGGGCCATCATCTTCTCGGCTTCCGAAAGCCGACCGGCCAAGACGTAACTTGCCGTCGCCACACGCGTCGCACTCGCGTAGTTTGGTTGCGAGCGCAAAGACCTTTTCGCCCACTCAGCAGCATCGTTGTAGCGCCCGGCACAAAAGTGAGCGAGTGCGGTGCAAAATTCCCAAACAAAAAAGCGAGGATCGAACGGACTGAGGCGCATTGCCTGCGCGGCGCGCTCGACGGCTTTCTCCGGCTCACCTAAGCACGCTTGAACCCAGGCGCTGTAACCCCACGCCGCAGCCAAGTTCGGGTTCAGGCCAAGCGCGCGTTCGACGCACGCCGCGCTTTCCTCCACATCGCCGCCTACATAGCCGAGCACGTATCCGCCGTACGAAAGGGCAATTGCATCGTCCCATCCAAGTTCGATCGCTCTCTTTGCCAGTCGGGTCGCCTCGGCAGTCTCTTCTAGGCGATCGATCATCCAGCGGTTGCTCTTTCGCGCCGCATAGCAGCGCGCCGCCCGGGCATAGGCGGCAGCGAACACCGGGTCACAGCCGATCGCCTTCATGAAGAACCGCAGAGCGTCATCCATGGTTTCCTTGGTGTTGACCGCTCGGTCGTGGGACGCCAACCCGCGCAGATAATAGTCGTAGGCGTCGAGGTCCTCAGTCGGCTTGCGCTTGGCGCGCTCAATTTCGGCCTCCTCGACCTTTGGGGTGATCGCGCCGACGATGCTCGAGGCGATCTGGTCCTGAAAATCGAAAACCTCGGCTAGAGTACCTTCAAAACGGTCAGCCCACAGGTGGAGGCCGCTCGAAGCGTCGAGGAGTTGTCCGGTGATGCGCAGGCGCTCACCCGCTTTCCGCACACTTCCCTCGACCACATAGCGCACGCCCAGTTCACGCCCGACCTGCTTTATGTCTATCGACCGTCCCTTGTAGGTAAAACTCGAATTCCGTGCTACTACGAACAGGGCACGAAAGTGAGCCAGGGCGGTGACGATGTCCTCCACCATTCCGTCGGCGAAATATTCCTGCTCGATATCACCGCTTAGATTCTGAAACGGCAGCACCGCAATTGACGGCTGGTCGCCGTGTCTCGTTAGGACTGCCAGCACCTGTGCCGGCGCCGCGACGCCAGAGCTTGGCCCCGGCTGCTGATCCCCAGGTCGTTCCCGGGACTGCAGAGAAGCCGCCAGCGAGCTTGTCTGCGCCTCCGGCTCAGCATCCAGCTGCTTTTTCAGGGCAGTCCGACAAAGTTCGAACTGGCGCAAGGCGGCGTTTTCGTGGCCGCGATGCGCGTGGATCCGGATCAGCGCCCGATGGGCGGCCTCCGCGGTAGGATCTGAGGCGAGCAATCTCTCGGCGAGCCCTTCGCAGGCCGTCTCTTCCGCTGAGCCGGGTATCGGCAGCGCGAGGCTCAGCCGATCGACCAACTGCAGGGCCTTGCGCTGATACCTGTCCAGATAGGGTCCAAACCACTCATCCAGTTCCTCAGGAATGGCTTCCCCCGCAAGCACCCCACCGCGGTAGAGGTCGGCGGCGACGGCGAGATCGGCCGCCCCGCCCTGCTCCAGTTTCCGGTCGAAGATCGAAATGTCCGCGTCATCCGGACCGGCAATCAGCGCGATGGCTTCCTGATCCCCATCGATGTAGAGGGTGGCATCCTTGCTGGTCGGGAACGAGCGCCGGATGTCGACCAGCGCTTGCCGCAAACTATTGCGGGCCTGGCCATTGCTTCGTCCCGGCCAAAAGGCCTCGGAAAGCTGCTCGCGACGATGGCCGCGGTGGCCCGCCAGCACCAGGGCAGCAAAAAGAAGCGAAGTCTTGCGCGTGGCGAAACGGACGGGCCGGCGCTCCGGCGAAGTAACCTCGAGGCCGCCCAGCAACCTGATGCGCACAGATGGTCTCCAGACTTTGACCGCCGCGGCGGAATACATTTCGGAGGATAGTTTTAACACCGATTTAACGGCAGCTCGTCGGGCTTTTCGGTTTTTTTCACGCACAGCCGAACGGCCCGAAAACACCCGCGTGGCACGCTCTCATCCGCAAATCTCGAATGGGAGACTAAAAATGGCTGACACGCAAACTCGCGCCGCCCGCACCTCGAAAAGACATCTGTTTGGACCTGGCCTGAAAAGCGCAGCAATTATGATTGCCACCTTCAGGGGGTGGCGGCGCACCGTCGCAAGACGCAGGGCACTGGCCGACTTGACGGCCGATCAGCTGAACGACATCGGTCATCCGGAGGCCCATCGACCCGCACTCGACATCAAGGCAGGTCTGATCACGAACTTGATGTCGATGCGATAAGTTCGGCGTACGGCTGCGCAAAGCTATCGACCTGCTCTCCAATCGCAACCCGCCCATGGCGCTTTCAGGCAGCGGCGGATGGGGGCAATATGGCGGCCAATTCAACCTCCGGATCGCTGCGATGTTGGAAATCCCGGAAGATCGATGCGAGCGCCACCGCCTGTTCAAGGCCATCGACGACGCGTTCAAGGCGGGCGACTTCGAGGCCCTCGGTGTGGCTCTCGGCGGCTCACCCGGCTGGTTCGACGAGCAGATGCCCTTTGAACTCGGCCTTGGGCATCCACTGGAGTATGCGATCTATTGGAGCCCCGCCGCTTTCATCTCGATCTTACTGGATGCGGACTCGGACCCGAACTATCACCACCACGGCGGTTTTCCGGCAATCATTGCGGCACTCTCCGCCGACCGGGCTGACAGACTGGAAATAGTCCGAACCCGACGGTGGGGGCGCAGACCTGAACATGCGGGGCGTAAACGACTGGACGCCGCTTCACTATGCGGTCGCCATTCGTAGCGTCGATGCCATCCGCCTACTGTTGGCGGCGGGCGCCGACCCATCCATCGAAACCCGCATCGACGACTATACGACGGCCCTCGAGGACGCCGACAATGCCGGCTTTGAAGCTGACGCTTCGTTGCTGCGCGATGCAATGACCAGGCGCGGCTCCAATGGAGGGTGAGTTGGGGGACAATGCCGGTGAAACCATAGCCGAAGATTTGACCAAGGCTGGCCTCAGGTCTTCGTCAGCCCCGCCTTGAAGCGCTTGCCGTTGGCGACGTAGTGCGCGGCCGAAGCGCGCAGGCTTGCCACCGCGGCATCGTCCAGTGTTCGCACCAAACGGGCGGGCGAGCCGATGATCAGCGAATTGTCGGGAAATCCCTTGCCTTCGGTGACCAGGGCGCCGGCGCCGACCAGCGAGTTCCTGCCGATCTTCGCGCCGTTCAGCACGATGGCGCCCATGCCGATCAGGCTGTTGTCGCCGATCGTGCAGCCATGCAGCAAGGCGCGATGGCCAATCGTGCAGCCTTGCCCGATGGTCAGGGGAAAACCGACATCGGTATGCATGACCGTGTGTTCCTGCACATTGGTATCGGCGCCGATGATGATCGGCTCGTCGTCGCCGCGGATGACGACGCCGAACCAAAAGCCCGCGTTGCGGCCGATCTGTATGTCGCCGATCAGGGTAGCGTCGGGCGCGATCCAGTTGCTGTCGGCGTCCTCGAAACCGGGGGCTTTTCCGTCGATCGCATAGAGCGGCATTTTCTCCTCCGAATCGTCTCAGGCTGAAAGATCGGTCGACCCTAGGTGAGTGCCTGCCTGGGATGCAATGTCGATCAGCACGACGCCCAACGCCAAAGATCCTCGCCGTACAACCGCAAGAGATCAGCGCCGTCAGGCAACACTAAAAGCAACGAGTGTGTGTCCAACCGGACCCATCTTCACCTTCCATTTACCATGAAACCGCACAGTCGTGTTTCGACAGGCGTGCCGCAAGAGCCGTGCCACGCGATAATCGGGGATCGCGATGAAGCAGGCAGCCACCGCCAACGGTCGCAACTCACCGTCGTTGATTCCAAGCTGATGAAGCGGGTGTTCTACGTGTTCGCTGCGCTGGCAGTGCTTTCGATGACGATCAGCCTTGGCGGCAAATGGTTGGGCCGCTCGATCGCCATGGCCGGATATACCGACGACACGACAGTCCACGAGGTGGTGATCGGCAACAACGTCATCGCCGTGCCGGCCAATGTCATCCGCTTCGACCAGGCGCGGCGCGACGGCATCGCCTCGCGCCTCGACCTCTATCTGCGTTATCCCGAAATGGACGGCTACAGCGAGGCGGCCCGCGACGATTTCAACCACACTGGATCAGCCAAGAGCATCATCTTTCTGTCGTTCGAACGACAGGTCATGTCGCGTGACATGAGCGGCCGCTTCGCGCCGATCTACAGCGCCCTGATTGTCGAACCCGGCACGCCCGGTCCGGGCGGCACGACGCTTTACGGCTTCAATGAAAAATCGGGCTATTTCAACGAGGTGCTGGTGGTCGGCAATCGCCGGGGCAAGGACCCGTTCGTGGCCCGCTGCCTGAGCGGCCCAAGTGCTGCGCAATCGCTGGCGCCCTGCGAACGCGACATTCTGGTCGGCGACAATCTCAGCCTCACCTACCGCTTTCCCATGGAATTTCTGGGCGACTGGCAGGCGCTCGACGCAGCCATCGCCGCCAAGGCTGCGCGTATGCTGAAGGCCGGGCATTAGGATGATGATGAAGCGAACCGTGCGAGAATCTGCTCAGTGACTTTTGATCGCGCAGCAGCGCAGAAATTTGCGCGACGTCGGCGGGACAGCACCCCCAGCACCCCCCTCTGCCCTACCGGGCATCTCCCCCTCAAGGGGGAGATTGGCTATTCGTTCTTCTTTCGCCAATCGCCAACGTTGAAGAAGAGGGTGCGGCGAGCAAGCTGGCTCAAGGTCGGCCGGCACCGATCGCCTCCCGGCTCAGGCGAGGTCGATGTCGAGGATCGCCATCGAGAAATTATAGTCGCCGTCGTCCTCGTCCTTGAAGACGATGCCGAGGAATTCGTCGCCGACATAGACCTCGGCCGAATCATCCTTGCGCGGCCGCGCCTTCACTTCAAGCTTGGGGTTCTGGAAGACGCGCTTGAAATAGGCGTCCAGCTTTCTGATTTCGTCCGGCTTCAAAAGTCTTCTCCGATCGTCGGTCTTGCTCGTTTGAGCGCGCTTCTGGCACGTCGACAATGGCGATGTAAAGGCAAGCCGGCGAGAGAGACAGGGCAATCGCTTGAGGTTTGCGCTGCCCCTCATTGCCCTGCCGGGCATTTCTCCCCGTATAGTGACGGGAGAAAGACGCCTTTGCAAAGGGCCCCTGCCCGAGCGCTCAAATATCGAAGCTGACGACGTGGTCCATCGACTGCGACGGCAAAAGCTGGTCCATCTGCCGCGAGGGCCGGTCGCAGCCCGTCTCGCCGACGACGCGGGCCGGCACGCCGGCAACCGTCTTGTTATGCGGCACCGGCGACAGCACCACCGAGCCTGCCGCGATCTTGGAGCAATGGCCGACTTCGATGTTGCCGAGGATCTTGGCGCCGGCGCCGATCAGCACGCCGTAGCGGATTTTTGGATGGCGGTCGCCGCCGGCTTTGCCGGTGCCGCCCAGCGTCACGCCGTGCAGGATCGACACGTCGTCCTCGATCACCGCCGTCTGGCCGACGACGAGGCCGGTGGCGTGGTCGAGGAAGATGCCCTTGCCGATGCGGGCGGCCGGGTTGATGTCAGTCTGGAACACCGAGGACGACCGGCTCTGCAGGTAGAGCGCGAAATCCTGGCGGCCCTGGTTCCACAGCCAATGCGCCAGCCGGTGCGTCTGGATGGCATGAAAACCCTTGAAATAGAGCACCGGCATGATGAAGCGGTCGCAGGCCGGATCGCGGTCGTAGTAGGCCTGAATGTCGACACGCACCGTCGACGCCCAATCCTTGTCGTCGGCTGCCATCGCCTTGAATGTCTGGCGGATGAGATCGGAACCGATATCCTGATGGGCGAGCCGCTCGGCCAGCCGATGGATGACCGCTTCCTCCAGGCTTTCCTGGTTGAGGATGGTCGAATAGAGGAACGCCGCCAGCAGCGGATCGCGGTTGACCGCCTCCATCGCTTCGTCGCGGATCGAGCGCCAGATCGGGTCGATCGGCTTCACCATGGTCGGGCGGGCAATCGTAACGCTGTTCATCAATGGTCTCCGGCCTAATGTCTCCGGCTTGGCACCAAAACCGCTGCGCACTTTTGCGCGACATGCTCTATAAGCCAGATCATAGCACGGTTGAACTCAATTTTCCTTAGTGCTTTGTCAAATGGATTTGGTTCACGGAAATTCAAGCGGCGATGGAAGACCAAGCCTTGATCGACGAGCCGCTGAAGCGCGAGCTTTCCGCGCTCTATGAGGCGGAGGGTCGTCACTATCACAACCTCGGCCATATCGAGGCGATGCTGGCGCTGGCCGGCCACTGTCGGGCATCGTTGCACGATCCCAAGGCGGTCGAAGCGGCGATCTGGTTCCACGACGCCATCTATAACAGCCGGGGCAAGGACAACGAGGCGAGGAGTGCCGTCCTTGCCGAGAAAAAGCTCGCCGGCCGCACCGATGCGCAGCGCCTTGGCCGCATCACGACGATGATATCAGCCACCGCCACTCATGAGTTACCGCAGTTTGACGACGAAAATGCCGCCCGCGACGCAGCGCTGTTCCTCGACATGGACCTGGCGATCCTGGGGGCGCCGCCTGATGCGTTCGACGCCTATGAACAGGCGGTTCGCCGCGAATATGGCTGGGTGGAAGAGCCGATGTGGCGTGCCGGCCGCAGTGCTGTCCTGAAGGGCTTCCTCGCCCGCCCGCACATCTTCCACACCGAGGAGTTCAGGCAGCGGTTCGAGGCTCAGGCTCGGCAAAACATGGCGCGTTCGCTCGAAGCGCTCGGGGCGTGAGCGCTGCTGCTGCACCTTTGATGCCGGCGCGAAGGATCGCTACGGATCGGCTTTATCCTGAGCCGCTGCATCCTTCAGGCCTTGGGTCACCCCAACTCAACCACCGATGTACTCACAGCGGATTATCGGCATAAAACTCCAGCACCCGCTGCTTGAAGGACTTGTCGCCGACGGCCAGCATGTGGTCGCGGCCCTCGATATGGAAAGCCCTGGCGTTCGGCATCAAGGCGGCCAGTTCGTCGGGCGAACCGCCGATATCGTCCTTGGTGCCGACGGCAATCAACGTCGGCTGGGCAATGCGCGCAATGTCGGCCTCGGCCAGCAATTCCCGCGAGGTGGCAATGCAGGCGGCCAGCGCCCGGCGGTCGCTGCGGGTCTGGTCGGCGAAGGCGCGAAACGAGCGGCCGCGTGGATGGCTGGTGCTATCTGGATCGTCGGCCAGAAGGGCGGCGGCGATCGGATCCCAGTCGCCGACGCCGTCGACCATGCCGACGCCGAGACCGCCGAAGACCAGCGTCGCCACCTTATCCGGGTCGGAAAGCGCCAGGAACGCGGAAATCCGCGCGCCCATCGAATAGCCCATGACATGGGCGCGTTCGATGCCGAGATGGTTCAGCAACGCTGCCCCGTCGGACGCCATCCTTGCCGGCGTATAATCGGCGTCCTGATAGCTCTTCGACGAGGCGCCGTGGCCGCGATTGTCGGAGGCGATGGCGCGGTAGCCGGCATCGTTCAGCGCCTTGAACCAGCCGGGCGACACCCAGTTGACGTAATGGGTCGAGGCAAAGCCATGGATCATGAGCACCGGATCGCCCTGCCCCGATGCCGGCTGGCGGTCGAGGAAGGCAAGGTCAAAACCGTCATGGGCGAAAAACTGCATCTGCGATGGATCCTGCGCGTTCAGTTGTGCGCAGTGCCGATTGCCGGGTGACGCAACAGGTCGCCGTCCTCGATGCTGCTCCTGGCGGCCGTGCCCGCCTTGAGCTCGAGCACGAAGCGAACCGGCTCGCCGGGCGAGATCATCGCCTCGGATTGCGGCTCGCCTTGCTTGATCGCCCGGATTCTGCCGTCCTGACCGACAAAGATCAGGTCGAGCGGCATCGGCGTGTTCTTCATCCAGAAGCTGACATCCCGAGCCTCCTCGAACACGAACAGCATGCCATGATCGTCGGCCATCTCCTCGCGAAACATCAGGCCAGCCTCGCGCTCGGCCGAGGTGTCGGCGATTTCGACGGAGAAAGAGCGTTCGCCGCCTTTCGTCACCGCGACCAGCGGCTGCGGGTCGACGGCAAGGATCATCGCCCGGCTGTCTGCCGAAGCCGGTCGCTGCGAATGGAAGAAAGCGCCTGTGGCGATGACAAAGGCGATCGCGGCGCAGACTATGCCCGTTGTCAGCCAGTTCCTGTAAGTCATTCAGACTCCTCGGCCATCGTCCTAGGTATGTTGATATTCAAGTGGTTCCAGCCTGTATATAGTTCCCTGCGCTTGCGACCCACCAATTGTTGATCTCAGCGCTGCCCCTCATCGCCCTGCCGGGCACTTCTCCCCGTATAGTGACGGGGAGAAGGGGCTGGCCGCAACGATGGCATACATTTCTACAACGGCCGGAAATTGGCGAAATCATTGATGACAGCGCCCCTCTCCCCGTCACTATACGGGGAGAGGATGCCGGCAGGCAGGTGAGGGGCAGCGCAAACGTTCGAAAAGATCTGAGTAAGGCCTGAATATCAACGCACCTAATGCGAGACGGGCAAGGTCCCCATATCCGGGTGAATTTCGGCAGCCATAAGGCCTTTGTCGCCGCGCCCGAAGCGGACCAGCACGACCTGCCCCGGCCTGAGTTCGGTAATACCGTAACGGCGCAGCGTCTCCATGTGGACGAAAATGTCCTCGGTGCCCTCGCCCCGGGTCAGGAAACCAAACCCCTTGGTGCGGTTGAACCATTTCACCAGCGCCCGTTCGAGGCCGCTTTCCGGCGTCACCGAGACGTGGGTGCGCTGCTCCTGCATCTCCGCCGGATGGGTCGCCGTGGTGAGATCCATGGAGAGCACGCGGAATGCCTGCAATCCGCGCTCACCTTGCTTGACCAGGCAGACGACGCGCGCACCTTCCAAGGCGGTCTGGAAACCGTCTTTTCGAAGACATGTCACATGGAGGAGAATATCGCCGGAAGAGCCGTCATCGGGAAGAATGAAACCGTAACCCTTGGCCACGTCGAACCATTTGATAGCGCCCGCAATCTCGACAAGACCGGCCGTGTCGCCGCTCTCGTCTCTTTGCAAGGCGTCGTGACCGGTTCCGTCCCGCCCCATGAAAGAGGCTTTTTCCCCCATAACAACGCCCCCCTTTTTCCAAGAATACCGCAACTGATTCTTGACGTTAGATTAACACTTCCGTTTCCGGTGTGTGCAAGACCTGAGCTGCGTTTTTTCACGGTTCATTGCGGGAATACCGGATTTGTTGTTTGCCGGCAGGAGCAGCTATCGGGAATTGCCCTTTGGCCGGGTGGCCCCTATGTTCCGCCGCAAAGCAACATTTCGAGGAAAATCACATGCGCTACCTCCACACCATGGTCCGTGTCGCCGACGTCGATGCCTCGCTCGATTTCTACTGCAACAAGCTTGGCCTCAAGGAAGTGCGCCGCCACGAAAACGAACAGGGGCGCTACACGCTGATCTTCCTCGCAGCTGACGAAGACGAGCAAAGCGGCATCACCGACAAGGCGCCGCTGATCGAGCTCACCTACAATTGGGATCCGGAAGACTACAAGGACGGCCGCAATTTCGGCCACCTCGCCTACGAGGTCGACGACATCTACGCCACCTGCCAGCAGCTGATGGACAAGGGCGTCACCATCAACCGGCCGCCGCGCGACGGCAACATGGCTTTCGTCAAATCGCCGGACGGCATCTCGATCGAGCTTTTGCAGAAAGGCCCGGCCAAGGCCAAGGCCGAGCCCTGGGCGTCGATGCCCAATACCGGAAGCTGGTAACGGGCCGCATTGGGGAAGAATTCATTCATGCCGACCAGCCATGCCGATGTCGTCACTGAACATGCGAGCCGCTATCTGCAGCAGCTCTGCAAACACTGGGCGCACAAGTTTCCCGTCGCGTTCGATCCGAACCACGGCACCATCGATCTCTCACTGGGCCGCACGGTTCTCGATGCCGACCCGGCAGCGCTGCATATCGCGGTAACCGCTGACGAAGCCGGCTCGCTGGAGCGGCTGGAGACGGTCGTCGCCGACCACATCAAACGCTTCGCTTTCCGCGAACAGCTGACCTTCGATTGGAAAAAGGCTTCGGCAGCGTAGGCGACTACGCTCCGCCATTCCGGCCGGCCATCTCTAGCAGCATCAGCACCGTGCGCCAGTTGCGCGCGGTGGCGGGCACTTTCAGCGTGCGCGGGATGAGGTTGGCAAATACCGATTTGCCGAGGCCTTCTGGTGCGAGCAGGTAAAGCACGTCGCCCCTGACCTCGAACCGTTCGGGACCGGTGCATTTTTCGGCCAGCCGCGCGACCTCGTCGGCGGTCGGCGGGCGCTCCAGCACATAGGCGTGAAGCTTCGTCGGCTCGCCGGCAATTTCCGGATAGGGATTTTCTGCCACCAGCCGCTCGAACCAGCCGAGATCGCGCACCATGATGCGCGAGTGAAATCCCCATTTCTTCTCGAAGGCCGTTTCCATCTGTTTGGCCAGCGTGGCCGCGTCGCCCTTTGCCGAACGGAACACGACATTGCCGCTCTGCACATAGCTGGCGACGTCGCCAAAGCCGAGCTCCTCGAAGAACGACCGCAACTCCGCCATCTTGACGATGCGGTTGCCGCCGACATTGATGCCGGAAAACAACGCAACGAAAATCTTCGCCCGGGCACTCATATTCGGGCGCTCATATGATGAACCCGGCCAGCGTCTCGTTGTCGGTGATGTCCTGATACTGGACGCCCTCGGCCTCGAAATTGGCGTTGAGCAGCTCGAAATTGCGGCGGTCCTTGGTTTCGATGCCGATCAGCACCGAGCCGAAATTGCGCGCCGATTTCTTCAGATATTCGAAGCGGGCAATGTCGTCGTCGGGACCGAGCAATTCGAGGAAGTCGCGCAGCGCGCCCGGCCGCTGCGGAAAGCGGATGATGAAGTACTTCTTCAGCCCCTCGAAGCGCAGCGCCCTTTCCTTCACGTCCGGCAGCCGCTCAAAATCGAAATTGCCGCCCGAAACCACCGCGACGATGGTCTTGCCCCTGATTTCCTTCTTCGAAAAATCCTTCAGCGCGTCGATCGCCAGTGCGCCGGCCGGCTCCAGCACCACGCCTTCGACGTTCAGCATCTCGATCATCGTCGCGCAGAGCCGGTTTTCTGGGATCAGCCGCACCGCTTCGGTGGCAAACGCCCTGAGATGCCGCAACGGCTCGCGGCCGATCTCGGCCACCGCGGCGCCATCGACGAAATTGTCGACCCTGGCAAGCTTGATGCGCTTGCCGGTGGCGAGGCTCTCGCTCAGGCTTGGCGCGCCGGCCGGCTCGCAGAAGACGAAGCGCGTGTCGCGGCGCTGGTCGGCGAAATAATGCGTCACACCCGCTGCCAGACCGCCGCCGCCGACCGGCAGCATGATGATGTCGGGCATGCGCGCGCCCGGCATCTGGCCTGATATCTCGTAGGCGACCGTCGCCTGCCCCTCGATGATGTCCTTGTGGTCGAACGGCGGCACCATGTGCGCGCCGGCGCTTTCCGTGAATTCGGAGGCGGCGCGGTAGCAGTCGTCGAAAAAGTCGCCGACCAGCCTGATCTCGACGAATTCGCCGCCGAACAGCCGCGTCTTGTCGATCTTCTGCTGCGGTGTCGTCACCGGCATGAACACCACGCCTCGCTTGCCGAAATGACGGCAGACGAAGGCAAAGCCCTGGGCATGGTTGCCGGCGGAAGCGCAGACGAACAGCTCGGCATCGTTGCCGGCGTCGAGCGCCTTGCGGAAGAAATTGAAGGCGCCCCTGATCTTGTAGGAGCGCACCGGCGACAGGTCCTCGCGCTTCAGCAGCACGCGCGCGCCGGTCTTCTTCGACAGATAGTCGTTTTCCTGCAGCGGTGTTTCCGGGAAGATCTGGCGGATCGCGGCAGCGGCGACCGCGACGCGGGAAGAGAAACTGGTCATCGAAAAAATTACCCCGGATCGTCTGTGGTGTCCGCGAAGCTAGCACACGCCGTACGTGTTTGATCAGGGCAATCGTTTTGGCTTTCGCGCAACAGTGCGATGACTGTCGCAAGCCGCTGAGCGCATTTCGGCAGGAAACGACTTACTTCTGCCGCACTTCGGCTGTCCGGGAGGGGTCGCGGAGGTTGGATCAAGCCTTTCGGCCGGAGTGGAATTCTAGAGTTGAAGAAGATTTGTATCCTTGTCCTTGCCTTGCTCGTTGCCGGCTGTGGCGGCCGGCAGACCGAGGAACTGCTCGGCAGCGCCATGGTGTCGGCGCCGGTGACCGATATCGCCGGCAACCACAGCATCTTCATCGCCACGACGCGCAAGCGCTCCGACGATCCCAGCAAGGTTTTCGACCGCGAGCGCTCGGCCACGCTGAACTATGCCCGCGTCAACGTCACCGTGCCGGGGACCCACGAAGCCGGTCAGATCGAGCGGCGCTCACGCGGCAAGTCGAACGACCCTGCCAAATATTTCATGGCCTCCGACGTCGTCGGCTACGACACCGCACCGAAATTCTCCAACGCGCTCAGTGCCGACATCGCCGCGCGCGGCGGCCGCGTCATGCTTTTCGTCCATGGCTACAACACCGGCTTCGACGCCGCCGTCTACCGCGTCACCCAGATCGCCCATGATTCCGGCTACCCGGGCACGCCGGTGCTGTTTTCCTGGGCATCGGGCGCCAAGACCCGGGACTATGTCTATGACAGGGAAAGCGCCAGTGCTGCCCGCGACCAGTTGGAAGTCACGCTGAGAATGCTCTCGCAGACCGGCGCGCGGCGCATCGACATCGTCGCCCATTCGCTGGGGACCTGGGTTACTATGGAAGCGCTGCGCCAGCTCGCCATCAATGGCGACCGCGATCTCAGCGGCAAGCTCGGCGACGTCGTGCTGGCCTCGCCCGACATCGATGTCGACGTGTTCAAGAGCCAGATGCGCCGCTACGGGAAGCCGAACAAGCCATTCATCCTTCTACTGTCCGACGACGACCGTGCGCTGCGGCTCTCCGGCCTGATCGCCGGCTCGCGGCCGCGCGTCGGCGATTACAAGGACGCGGCCGACCTCGCCGACTATGGCGTGAGCGTCGTCGATCTCTCCAGCGTCAAGGGATCGGATCGCTTCAACCACACCAAATTTGCCGACAACCCCGAGCTGGTGAAGATGATCGGCCAGCGGCTGCGCGAGGATGACGGATTTGCCAGCGACCGCGAGGTGACCGACCGCATCAGTCTGCTCGGGCAGTGAGGTGCGTTCGAAGACTTGTCTCGTCGTAGCGTTGGCGCTCGCGGTAACCGGCTGCGCCGGCCGCAAGACCCACGACCTTCTCAACACGACGACCGTGACGGTGCCTGCCTCCGACATCGCCGCCACGCATGAGATCTTCGTCGCCACCACCCGAAAAAAGGCGACGAAGGACCCGCGGCAGGTGTTCGACGGTGACCGTTCACCGACCACCAGTTTTGCCAGTGTCGAAGTCACCGTCCCGAAAACCCATCAGGTCGGCGCCGTCGAGCGGGTCAGGGGCTCCGCCAACAGCAACCCGGCGAAGGACTTCACGGCAACCGAGGTCGAATTCTACGAAGGCGCCCCGCAATTCGCCAAGGCGGTCGGCGCCGACATCGCCATGCGCGGCGACCGCGCCCTGGTTTTCGTGCATGGCTTCAACAACGGTTTCGACGACGGCATCTACCGGCTGACGCAGATCGCGCACGACACCAAATACTCCGGCACGCCGGTGCTGTTCTCATGGGCGTCGAGCGGCAAGACCACGGGCTATATCTACGACAAGGAAAGCGCCAACGCGGCGCGCGACGATCTCGAAGAGACGTTGCGGATGCTGGCCAAGACCAAGGCCAAGAGCATCGACATCATCGCCCATTCGATGGGCACCTGGGTGACGATGGAGGCGCTGCGCCAGCTTGCCATCACCGGCGACCGTGATCTCGGCGACAAGCTCGGCTATGTCATCCTGGCCTCGCCCGACATCGATGTCGATGTATTCAAGAAGCAGACGATCCGTTACGGCAAGCCCGACAAGCCTTTCGCCATCCTGCTTTCGGGCGACGATCGCGCCCTGAGGCTGTCCTCCCTGATCTCCGGCGACAAGCCGCGCGTCGGCGACTATGGCGACGCGGCCGACCTCGCCAGCTATGGCGTGTCGGTGGTCGACTTGAGCAAGACCAAAGGCGGCGACCGCCTGAACCACGCCAAATTCGCCGACAACCCATTCCTGGTGCAGCTACTCGGCGACCGGCTGCGCGCGCCGGCCGGCCTGGCATCGGACGAGGTCGATCCGGCGCAGCCGATCAACAATCTCGGCCAGGGCATCGGCAAGGCCGTCGGCTCCGTCGCCGAGATCGTCATCACCACGCCGTTCAAGGTGCTGACCATCGCCACCGGCAGATGAGGAGCGGGCACGCCCTTGGTCGTTGTCAGACGAACAGTTCGACTTTCTGGAACGTCGTCACGTCGATCAGGCCGACATCGGAAATCCTCAGTTCCGGGATGACGACCAGCGCCAGCAGCGAGTGCTGCATGTAGGCGTTGTTCAGCGAACAGCCCATCTGGCGCATTGCCTCGGTCAGCTTGTCGGCCTTGGCGGCGACGATTTCGGCGCGCTCGTCCGACATCAGGCCGGCGATCGGCATTTCGACCAGCGCCAGTTCCTTGCCCCTGGAGAACAGCACGACGCCACCGCCGACCTCGCCCAGCCGGTTGACCGCCAATGCCATGTCCTGCTTGCTGGTGCCGACGACGATGATGTGGTGCGCATCATGCGCCACGCTGGAGGCCATGGCGCAGTCGCTCATATAGCCGAAGCCGGAGACGAAGGCGTTGGTGACGCCTCCCGTGCCGCGGTGGCGCTCGACCAGCGCGATCTGGCAGACGTCGTTGCGACGGTCCATGGCGACCAGCCCGTCCTCCACCGGAAGATCGGCCTCGAGCGCCCGCGTCGGCGCCTGGTTCTCGATCACGCCGATGACCCGCACCCGAATTTCGTTGGCGCCGACAGGCGCCACGATGTCGAAATCCCCCGGTTTGAGCTTCTTGCCGAGCTTGACGGTGTTCTTTGCCGTCTTCGGATAGTCATATGCCGGAATGTCGATGTCGAGCTTACCGCCCTTGGCCAGCCTGACGCCGCGGCCATAGACTTCGTCGATGGTCATTGCGGCCAGATCGGAGACGATCAGCAGATCGGCGAGCCGCCCCGGCGCGATCGAACCCAGCTCGCGCTCCAGCCTGAAATGCTGGGCGGTGTTGAGCGTCGCCATCTGGATCGCGGTCACCGGCTTCACCCCTTGGCTGATGGCGTGGCGGACCACCCGGTCCATATGGCCTTCATGGACGAGCGTCCCGGAATGGCTGTCGTCGGTGCACAGGATGAAGTTGCGCGGATCGAGCCCGCTCTCCGTCACCGCCTTGATCTGCGAGGCAACGTCGTACCATGCCGAGCCCAGCCTCAGCATTGCCTTCATGCCCTGGCGGACGCGGGCGATGGCGTCCTCGGCGCGCGTGCCTTCGTGGTCGTCCTCGGGGCCGCCGGCGACGTAGCCGTGGAACGGCAGGCCGAGATCGCGCGAGGCATAATGGCCGCCGACGGTCTTGCCCGCCCTCACCGTCGCGGCGATCTCGCCGGCCATCACCGGATCGTTGGCAGCGACACCGGGAAAGTTCATCACCTCGCCAAGTCCGACGATGTTTTCCCAGCCCATCGCCTCGGTCACATCGGCAACCGTCAGCTCGGCGCCGGCATGCTCCAGCCCAGGTGCCGAAGGCACGCAGGACGGCATCTGCACAAGCACGTTGATCGGCATGACGACGGCCTCGTCATGCATCAGCCGCACACCCGGCAGGCCGAGCACATTGGCGATCTCGTGCGGGTCGATGAACATCGAGGTGGTGCCATGCGGGATGACCGCGCGGCAAAACTCCGTCACCGTCACCATGCCACTCTCGACATGCATGTGAGCGTCGCAAAGGCCCGGCACCAGATAGCGCCCGCCGGCGTCGACCACCTTGGTGCCCTGGCCGATGGCATGGCCGGCATTCGGCCCGCAATAGGCGAAACGGCCGCCGGCAATGGCAATGTCGGTGCCGGCGATGATCTCGCCGGAATGAACGTTGACCCAGCGCCCGTTGCGGATGACGAGATCGGCGGGCCTCCTGCCCATGGCGACGTCGACCAGATGCGTCGCCGCCTCGGCCCAGGGTTTTGGTTTCGTCGCACGCGCGGTCTTCGCCATGAGGAGACTCCTGTTTTCCCGACTGTGCCAAGCCGCGCGGATTTTGACCAGCGGGGAACTTGTGGGTCGTGTGCGGCTACGCGGTCTTCACCTGTCGTTGCCGGAGGCGCCGTCGGCGGCGCTGCGAGGCGCCGTCCACGACAAAATGCCTCAACCGGAAGGCGGGTCCGTTTGCGGCAAATCAGGTTGTTCGGGAGTTTCGATCAGGAAATCGGGCGCTCAAGTATCGCCCCGTTGTTCCCTGTCGCGGCAGTTGAGAAGCTCGACCAGATCGTCGGCCTCTTCGATCGGCATGTCGATCAACGGGACGCCGACCTCGACAACCGGCAGTCCCGTGAACACATCGATGATGTCCCATGTGCCTTCAGGTGTCTTCTCAATGTCATAGCGTTGAGTCATGGGGTGGAGAAAATAGCGGGTACAGGAGAAATCAGCGCGTTTACTCGGTTATCGCTCGTTTGAGCTCCGGGAATGCCTAAACGGTTCCCGCCCGGCCTGATCAAGCGCCTCAAACAATGGGACAAAGGTGCTGGGCAGTCGTGGGTCGACGGCAAGATTCAGCACGCCGTGCAAGTGCCGGCGATAAGTCTTCGGAACGCAGCAATCGCCGTACCGCGTTGGCAACAGACTTCCCTTGTCCTGCGTCAAACTCTGCCATGTCAGGGGTTCCAGTAGCTTTAGCCCGAAACTCAGCCGCTCCGAAATGGTTCCGGGATGATTTTGATCAAGTTTGAATCAGTGGATGGCCCGTCGCTGCTGACCGGCCTGCAGCCGCCAATTCTCCAACGTCTGCGATTGGCCGAAAGCCGCCGCGCCTTCGTCATCCTAGCGACGCGGCGCAGACCCTGGGATCATTCCGTGACATCCGCCGAAGAATGCAACGGCTCAGAATAAACGCGCTCCGTAGCGATCCTTCGCGCCCCCCTCTGTCCTGCCGGACATCTCCCCCACGAGGGGGGAGATCGGCCTTCATCACTGATTTCGCCAACACCAACCTGGCAAAAAAGGACGCTGTCCGTGAAGCTGCCGATCTCCCCCCCAAGTGGGGGAGATGTCCGGCAGGACAGAGGGGGGCGCCTCGCTCCGCCATCAAAAGGTTCTGCACCGCAGCAGCGCACCAAGTTTGCCCGTGCCAATCCTGCTGAGAAACCTTCGTGACACAGTGACACGGCTGTGCCAAACAGGGCCAACTGTGCCAGCGAGCGTGGAGAAACTGGTAAACTCAGCAGACTTAAAATCTGCCGCCACTACAATGGCTTACGGGTTCGATCCCCGTCGCTCGCACCACCTCACCTCGGACTTGAAATCCCTCGATCTCTGATCGTACGGGTTCGATTCCCGTCGTCCGCACCAGCAACCGACGCCACAGCGCTGGTGCATGCAGGTTCCGGCTTGGATCACACCCGGATCGGGTTCAGCTTCAGTTGCTGGATCAGGATGATGGTCTTGGCGTCGATGATGCGGCCGTCGTGGATGCCGGCCAGCGCCTCGTCGAGCGGCATTTCCAGGACCTCGATGTCTTCGCCTTCGTCCGGCGCGCCGCCGCCGTCGGAGATGCGGTCGGTCGGCGAATAGCGGGCGACGAAAAACCAGAGCCGTTCGGTCACGCTGCCGGGGCTCATGAAGGGCGAAAACAGCCGTTCGACGTCCTTCAGCCTATAGCCGAGTTCCTCTTCCGCCTCCTTGCGGATGCAGGTTTCGGGATCGTGTTCATCGAGCAGGCCGGCGCAGGCCTCGATCAGCGGCTCGCGGTGGCCGGTGGCGTAGGCCGCGTAGCGGAACTGCCGCACCAGCAGAACCGTCGAGCGCTCCGGGTCGTAAGGCAGGATCACCGCGCCGTCGCCGCGATCGTAGGTCTGGCGGATCTGCGTCTCCCACTGCCCGTCGCGGCGGCGATAATCGAGGACGGTCTTTTTCAGGACTGCCCAGTCGTCGGAAAGGACTTCCTCCGAACGGATGCGAATGCGGTCTTCCATGGTGAACTCCGTGTTGCCGGCGAGGCGTAGCGGTGATCGGGCCTTCGCGCAATCCCGACAGCAATTCAGGGCAATCGCTACAGCGAAGGATCGCGGCTTCATCCAGCAGAGGCGCGCTTCACCGCCTCGTGTATGGCGCGGGCGCAATCCATTGCCTAAATAGCGACAGCCCCTCCCCGGAGTTTCCTGATGACCCCTTCCCTTTTCCAGCCGATCACGCTTGACGGCCTGACCTTTCCCAACCGCATTGCGGTGGCGCCGATGTGCCAGTATTCCGCCGAAGACGGCTCGGCCAGCGACTGGCACCTGTACCACTGGATGAACCTGGCGATGTCCGGCGCCGGCATGGTCACCGTCGAGATGACCGACGTCGAGCGGCGCGGCCGCATCTCGCATGGCTGCCTCGGCCTTTATTCCGACGACAACGAGGCGGCCGCCCGGCGCGCGCTGGATGCGGCCAAGCGCGTCGCTGCTCCCGGCACCAGGTTCGGCACGCAGCTTGCCCATGCCGGCCGCAAGGCCTCCAACCAGAAACCTTGGGAAGGCGGCGGGCCGCTGAACGCCGATCAGGACCCTTGGCCGATCGTGTCGGCCTCGGCAATCGCCTACGACACGGGCTGGCAGGTGCCGAGGGCGCTGGAGGATGAGGAGATCCTGCAGATCATCGAACGCTTCGCCGAGGCGGCAAGGCGGGCCGAACGTGCCGGCTTCGATTTCATCGAATTGCACGCCGCGCACGGCTATCTGATCTTCCAGTTCCTGTCGCCGCTTTCCAACCAGCGCACCGACCGCTGGGGCGGCTCGCTGGAAAACCGCATGCGTTTTGTCGTCGAGATCGCCAAGGCAGTGAGAAAGGCAGTGCCCGGGCTGATGCTCGGGGCGCGTCTGTCGGTCAAGGAATGGGTCGATGGCGGCTTCGAAGTCGACGACGCAATCGAAGTGGCCAAGGCGCTGAAGGCAACGGGCGTCGCCTATCTCTGCTGCTCGAGCGGCGGCAATTCGCCCCTGCAGAAGCTGCCGGCAGGTCGCGGCTACCAAGTGCACCTGGCGGAGGCCGTTCGCAACGGCGCCGGAATCCCGACAAGGGCCGTCGGCCTGATCGACGATCCGAAGCAGGCCGAGGCGATCGTCGCCGAGGGCCGTGCCGACATGGTGGCCCTGGCCCGCGCCTTCCTCGCCGATCCGCGGTGGGCGTGGCGCGCCGCGGCCACCTTCGGCGAAAAAATCCAGCCGGCGCCGCAGCTTGCCCGCTCGGTGACGACGATGCAGCACTGGATGAAGGCGGCCGGCTGACCGGCCCGATTGCAGGGCCGCCGCCGCAACGACCGTTACCCCGAGACATTTGCGCACGCCGAGGGGCGTGCAACCAAATCAGCGGCTCCGCGTTGGCGGCGATGATGGACAGCAAGCCTTTTGAAAAGCCGGTCGTGGTCGAACTTGGCCGTGTCGGCAAATACCGTGAGATCCGCAGCACCCAGGAAGCTGCGGAGTGCCTGATGACCGTCTGGCCGCTCAATCGTGGCCCTCGGCATCGCGATGCTCTCGACACTTGCCTAAAAGTGCTGGAAGGTTATCGTTCGACAGCGGATGCGCGCCGGGCATTGGTAGAGGCCGCCATGGAATCGGACGTGCTGGTTCCCGAAGAGAGATTGCCCGAAGGCAAACTGCCCGACCGCAAACCGCATTGAGCAACCCGAGCTTTTTCCACTGGAGGATTTCATGGCCAAGCTGACCTACAAGATCGTCGAGCATGACGGGGGCTGGGCCTATAAGGTCGGCGAGACATTTTCGGAGACGTTTCCTACTCACGAGGACGCGCTGCGCGCCGCCGAGATCGCTTCGGCCGAACAGCAGGTCGCCGGCACCACCGACGGCATCCAGTACGAGGACGCCGAAGGCAAATGGCACGACGAGCTCGCCGACGGCCGGGACCGGCCGCAAACCGAAGTTTCCGATTAGGCTGGTGTCGTTCTCGCACCTCGGTTTCAAGAGCTGGGGCTTGACAAGTCATGCTCTTGCTATGATCCCGGACATGGCGAATTACAGTCCCGCTGGGAACGCTCACGATCAGGCGCGACGAAGAAGGGCGCTTGCCACGCAGCCGCTTTACAGGGCAGTCTGGTAGCGCTACCGTTTCATCATCGCGCGTGACCAGGGAGGAGCTTTGGGAACTGCCGCGGCCAGTCAGGAAAGCGGTTTCCTTCGAAGACGTCGCAGGAAGCATTCGGGAGGAAATCGATGGCGTCTGTCGCGATTGGCGATGTCTACAAATCATTCGGAACCGTCGAGATTCTGCACGGTGTCAGCGTCGATATAGAGGACGGCGAGTTCGTCACGCTGGTCGGGCCGTCGGGCTGCGGAAAATCGACCCTTCTCAGGATGATCGCCGGCCTGGAAAAGATTTCGCGCGGTCAGATCGCGATTGGCGAGCGCGTCGTCAACAACGTTGCGCCAAAAGAACGCGACGTCGCCATGGTGTTCCAGAACTACGCGCTCTACCCGCACATGACCGTGGCCGAGAACATGGCGTTCTCGCTGATGCTCAAGGGTGCTGCGAAAGCCGAAAGCGCTGCCAGCGTCAAGCGCGCCGCCGAAATCCTGGGGCTGGTGCCATTGCTGGAGCGCTATCCCCGGCAGCTTTCCGGCGGCCAGCGCCAGCGCGTCGCCATGGGCCGGGCGATCGTGCGCGATCCGGCGGTCTTCCTGTTCGACGAGCCGCTGTCCAATCTCGACGCCAAGCTCAGGGTGCAGATGCGCGCCGAGATCAAGGAACTGCACCAGCGCTTGAAAACCACGACGGTCTATGTCACCCACGACCAGATCGAGGCGATGACCATGGCCGACAAGATCGTCGTCATGCATGACGGCATCGTCGAGCAGATCGGGCCGCCATTGGAGCTCTACGACCGGCCCAACAACCTTTTTGTCGCCAGCTTTATCGGCTCGCCCGCCATGAACATGCTGCGGGGCGAAATCGCGACGGATGGCGGCTCACCGTCTTTTCGCGGCTCCGGCGGGATTTCCCTGCCGCTGGCCGCAGTGCCGTCGACCGGCAGCGGCGAGCAGGTGGTGCTGGGGATACGCCCCGAGCATCTGCGGCTATCCCAAGACGACGGCATTCCAGTCACCGTCGTGGTGGTCGAGCCGACCGGGTCGGAAGTGCAGCTCATCGGCCGGACGGCCGGCGGTGACGAGATCGTCGCCAATTTCCGCGAGCGCCATTCCTTCACGCCGGGCGAGACCGTACGGCTCACGGCCGAGCCGGGCCTCATCCATCTCTTTCATGGCGAAACCGGGCAGCGCTTCGAACTGCGCGCCCGGCAGTAGGATCCATAAGGCAAGGACAATAAACAGGAGGAAACGAGCATGAAATTCACCAGACGTGACGTGATCCGCACGACCGCCGGCGTGGCGGCGGGAGCCTTGGGAAGCCGCTTCGTCGGCTCTTCCGCCTTTGCCCAGGAGGGGTTGACGTACAAGCCCGAAGATGGCGCAAAGCTGCGCATGCTGCGCTGGTCGCCGTTCGTTCAGGGCGATGAAGACCAATGGCTGGCCAACACCAAGCGGTTCTCCGAGGCGACAGGCGTCGAGGTCCGCGTCGACAAGGAAAGCTGGGAGGACATTCGCCCCAAGGCGGCGGTTGCCGCCAATGTCGGCTCCGGTCCAGATCTGATGCTGGTCTGGTTCGACGACCCGCACCAGTACCCCGACAAGCTGCACGACGTGTCGGAACTGGGTGAGTATCTCGGCACGAAATATGGCGGCTGGCACGACGGACCAAAGCAATATGCGACGCGGGAGGGAAAATTCCTCGGCCTGCCCCTGGCCACCATCGGCAATGCCATCGTCTATCGGGAAAGCTGGGTGAAGGAGGCCGGCTTCTCGGAGTTTCCGAAGGACACGGCGGGCTTCCTCGAGCTTTGCAAGGCCTTGCAGGCGAAGGGCCATCCGGCCGGCTTCACGCACGGCCATGGCGTCGGCGACGGCAACAACTATGCTCACTGGCTGCTTTGGAGCCATGGCGGCCAGATGGTCGACGAGAGCGGAAAGGTGACGATCAACAGCCCCGAGACGCTCAAGGCGATCGAATACGCCCAGGAACTCTACAAGACCTTCATCCCCGGCACCGAAAGCTGGCTCGACGTGAACAACAACCGCGCCTTCCTGGCCGGCGAACTGGGCGTCATCGCCAACGGCATTTCCGTGTATAACACGGCCAAGACCAACAAGGACAATGATCCGAAACTGGCTGAAATCGCCAAGGACATGCGCACGACCAGCCTGCCGATCGGTCCTGTCGGAAAATCGGTCGAGCTGTTCCAGGTGACCACGGCCGTGATCTTCGACTACACGCCCTACCCCAACGCGGCCAAGGCCTATCTGCAGTTCATGTTCGAGGAACAGCAAATGGCAGAGTGGATCACCTCCTCCGCCGGCTATTGCTGCCAGACACTCAAAGCCTTCGAGAACAATCCTGTGTGGACGGCCGACCCGAACAATGCCGCTTACGCCAAGGCCTCTGCGACGCTGCGTCCCAACGGTTATGCCGGGCCGCTCGGCTACGCTTCGGCGGCGACCATGGCCGACTATGTCCTGGTCGACATGTTCGCCAAGGCGGTGACGGGCCAGGCGACGCCGCAGGAGGCGATGGAAGAGGCGGAGAAACGCGCCAACCGCTACTATCGCGTTTGATCGCAGCGCAGCCGGGCAGCCGCGACCGCGCTGCCCGGTCTGGTTTCTGAAATCGCGTGGCCGCCACTCAGGCCACCATGCCACTAGACCCTATGAGGAGCCGTCCCATGGCCGTGTCGTCCGCTGCCGTTCAGCCGCGTCCGTCGATCCTGTCGCGGAGCCTGTCGCTCCTGGCCGACAGCCGGAACGCGCTTAGCTTCGGCTTCATGCTGCCGGCGGCAGCGCTGCTGCTGGTCTTCCTCACCTATCCGCTCGGGCTCGGGGTCTGGCTCGGCTTCACGGATACCCGCATCGGTCGCCCCGGTATCTTCATAGGCATCGAAAACTACCAATATCTGTCGGATGACGCCGTCTTCTGGCTCTCCGTCTTCAACACCTTGCTCTACACGATAAGCGCCTCGATCCTGAAGTTCGCGCTCGGCCTCTGGCTGGCGCTCATTCTCAATCAGAACCTTCCCATCAAATCGTTCTTCCGCGCGATCATCCTGCTGCCGTTTGTGGTGCCGACGGTGCTGTCGGCCATCGCCTTCTGGTGGATCTACGATTCGCAGTTCTCCATCCTGTCCTGGGCACTTATGGAAATGGGCCTGATCGACCATCGCATCAATTTCCTCGGCGATCCGGAGAACGCGCGCGCTTCGGTCATCGCCGCCAATGTCTGGCGCGGCATTCCGTTCGTCGCCATCACGCTGCTTGCCGGCTTGCAAACGATACCGCAGTCGCTTTACGAGGCCGCCACGCTCGACGGCGCCAGTCGCTGGCAATTGTTCCGTTTTGTGACGCTGCCGCTGCTGACGCCGATCATCGCCATCACCATGACGTTTTCGGTGCTGTTCACCTTCACCGATTTCCAGCTGATCTATGTGCTGACCCGCGGCGGACCGGTCAATGCCACCCATCTGATGGCGACATTGTCGTTTCAGCGCGGCATTTCGGGAGGCCAGCTTGGCGAGGGCGCCGCCATCGCGGTCGCCATGATCCCGTTCCTGCTTGCGGCGATCCTGTTCAGCTATTTCGGCCTGCAACGCCGCAAATGGCAGCAGGGCGGAGGAGACTGACATGGCTGAGACCGCGATCAAGAAAACGAAACGGCAGGAACTCGACGAAGGCGGCATGGGCTATCTTCAGAGCCTGCCGCGGCGCGTGGTGACGGTCTATCTGCCGTTGCTGGTGTTCGTCATCGTGCTGTTGTTCCCGTTCTACTGGATGACGATCACGGCGATCAAGCCCAATCACGAGATGACCGACTACGCCAATTTCAATCCGTTCTGGGTCGTGCATCCGACATTCGAGCACATCCGCTATCTCTTGTTCGACACGTCCTATCCGGGCTGGCTGCTCAACACGATCATCATCTCCACCGCCGCCACATTCCTGTCGCTGCTGGCTGCGGTGTTCGCGGCCTATGCGATCGAACGGCTGCGGTTTTCGGGAGCGCGGCACGTCGGGCTCGCGATCTTCCTCGCCTATCTCGTGCCGCCCTCGATCCTGTTCATCCCGCTGTCGGTGATGGTGTTCAACCTTGGGCTTTTCGACACCCCGTTCGCGCTCATCCTGACCTACCCGACCTTCCTGATCCCTTTCTGCACCTGGCTGCTGATGGGTTACTTCCGCTCGATCCCGTTCGAACTGGAAGAATGCGCGCTCATCGACGGGGCGAGCCGCTGGCAGATCCTCATGAAGATCGTGCTGCCGCTGTCGGTGCCCGGCCTGATTTCGGCCGGCATCTTCGCATTCACCCTGTCATGGAACGAATTCATCTATGCGCTGACGTTCATCCAGTCGTCGGAAAACAAAACTGTGCCGGTCGGGGTGCTCACCGAGCTTGTCCGCTCCGACGTCTATGAATGGGGAGCGCTGATGGCCGGAGCCCTGATCGGCTCGCTGCCGGTGGTGGTGCTCTATTCGTTCTTCGTCGAGCACTACGTTTCCTCGATGACCGGAGCGGTGAAGGAATAGCGCCCTGCGGGGCGCCTTCTCCCTTCTCCCCTTGTGGGAGAAGGTGGCCTCGCGAAGCGAGGTCGGATGAGGGGTGTTCCAGCTTGGCACCAACAGCGTTCCGTCCAACACCCCTCAACCGTCTTGGCGCTGCGCGCCAATCCACCTTCTCCCACAAGGGGAGAAGGAAGAAGAGGCGCATTGCCGCCAACCATCCGCCGCGTTATCTCAGGCGACCTGCCTGCCTCAACTGACCTTCTGCGGAGCCTCCCGATGCCCGAAATCGTCACCGCTGCCATGCTCGTCATCGGCGACGAGATTCTGTCCGGCCGCACCAAGGACAAGAATATCGGCCACCTCGCCGACATCATGACGGCGATCGGCATCGACCTGAAGGAGGTGCGCATCGTTGCCGACGAGGAAGACGAGATCGTCGCCGCGGTGAATGCCTTGCGTGCCCGCTATACCTACCTCTTCACCACCGGCGGCATCGGTCCGACGCATGACGACATCACCGCGGATGCCATTGCCAGGGCCTTCGGCGTGCCCTGCGAATACGACGCCAAAGCCTATGCGATGCTGGAAGCGAGCTACGCCGCGCGCGGCATCGAATACACCGAGGCGCGCAAGCGCATGGCGCGGATGCCGCGCGGTGCCGACCATATCGACAATCCGGTGTCGATCGCGCCGGGCTTTCGCATCGGCAACGTCCATGTCATGGCCGGCGTGCCGGCGATTTTCCAGGCGATGCTCGACAATGTCGTGCCGACGCTGCAGGCCGGCACCAAAATGCTGTCGGCCACGGTGCACTGTCCGTTCGGCGAAGGCCTGGTCGGCGGACCGCTGGGCGAGATCCAGAGGGCGCATCCGGACACAATCATCGGCTCCTACCCGAAATACAGCGACGGCAAGTTCTGGACCGAGCTGGTCGTCCGTGCCCGCAGCCAGCAAGCGCTGGACGCCGCCCGCGCCGACGTCGAAGCGATGGTCGCAGGGCTCGCCAGCGCGGCCAACTGATCCAAAGCGCGTCGCGCCTGAGAGGATTCATGCGACGCGCCTTCTTGTCTTTATTCATGGTGCCCCAAACCGCTGCGCACCACGCGCCCGAGGGCATGCTTTTGGGCGACATACATTAGGCCATATCCGGGCTAACCGGAACCAAGCATAGTGCTGTAACGTTTCATGCGGGCGAGTTCGCTCGCCCGCGAATTGAGGGGTTGCCATGCGATTCAAGACCATCGTCGCCATACTGCAGAACGAACAGGACGCGGAGCGCGTGCTCGAATGCGCCGTCCCGCTTGCCGACAAGTTCGAGAGCCATCTCATCGGCATTCATGCCGAAGCGCTTCCGGTCCCCTACACCTCGGCCACCGGCTTTCCCGACACCGAGTTCCTGCAGGTTTCGGCCGACATGAACAAGGAACGCGCTGAAAAATTGCGGGCGGTTTTCCTCCGGCATGTCGAAGAGTCCGGCCTGTCCTTCGAGTGGCGCAGCCTCGAGAGCTTTTCAGGAGACAGCGCGCTGACCGGCATCCCGACCGTTCGCACCGCGGACCTGATCATCGCCGCGCAGCGCGAGACGGGCGGCGATCAAAACGCCGATGTCGACACGCTGGTCTATGACGCCGGCCGGCCGGTGCTGGTCGTGCCGCACTCAGGCCCGCTGATCACCAGCTTCAAGCATGTGCTGCTCGCCTGGAACGGCAGCAAGGAAGCGGCGCGCGCCGCGTTCGACGCCCTGCCCTTCATCATCGAGGCCGAACAAACCGATATTGTCGTTATCGACCCGCCGGACACGCTCGACGAGGCCCCGGAGGCGGCCGGCGCCGAAATCGCCGCCGCCCTGTCCAGGCATGGCGCCACGGTCAGCGTCTCGGTGCTGCAATCGGCCGGCCACTCGGTCGACGAGGTGCTCCAGACCAGGGTTGCCGAAACTGGCGCCGACCTGCTCGTGCTCGGCGCCTACAGCCATTCCTGGCTGCGCCAGCTTCTGTTCGGCGGTGTCACCCGCACGGTGCTGCGCACCCTGCCGGTGGCAGCTTTCCTGTCGCGGTAAATCGACAAGCGGCAAGTCCACAGGCGGCAAGTCCACAGGGATCGCCTGCCGCCGCCCTTGCCAGGGCCAAGGCTTTCCAGTTAATTCCGCGCGTTCCTTCAAGTGTCTGCGCGCGTTTTCGCGCGCTGCGGAGTGCGCGAAAAATGTCCCTTCCCGAAAAGGCCTTTCCCGTCTCCTGGGATCAGTTCCACCGCGACGCGCGTGCGCTCGCCTGGCGGCTTGCCGGCGCCAACAAAGGCCAATGGAAAGCGATCGTCTGCATCACCCGCGGCGGCCTGGTGCCGGCCGCCATCATCTCGCGTGAACTCGGCATCCGGGTCATCGAGACGGTTTGCGTCGCCTCCTATCACGACTATGCCAGCCAGGGGCAGTTGCAGGTGCTGAAGGAGGTCACGCCGGCACTGCTCGCCGATGACGGCGCCGGCGTATTGATCATCGATGACCTCACCGACACCGGCAAGACCGCGGGCATCGTCCGCGCCATGATGCCCAAGGCGCATTTCGCCACCGTCTACGCCAAGCCGAAAGGCAGGCCGCTGGTCGACACCTTCGTCACCGAGGTCAGCCAGGACACCTGGATCTATTTTCCGTGGGACATGGGCTTCACCTACCAGAAGCCGATCGCCGACGACCACGCCGGCTGATTCGCGGCAGCTGCTTTTTCTCCTCCCGGAACATACCGGCGCGGCCTTCTTGCCGGCGCACTTCTTGAAAGAGTGCAGCGGCGCACGATATTCCTGAATCGACGTCTCGTGTGTGGTTAATTCGTGCGTATGAGGTTTTTTACTTTTATTGCTTATGATTAGCCGTAAGATTCACGAGACGACAAGTGATTCTGGAGGCTGGGGCAAGCTTCTACGATGTTGACGAGGCCAGTAACGCACAACCATTTGGCCGAAAGGGTCCAGCGGCTCTTCGGCGCAGCGCCGTGCCGCCTGCAGGTTGCAGCATTGCCCTGGCGCGACACCGGCCATGGCGTCGAGATCATGCTGATCACCAGCCGCGATACCGGTCGCTGGGTGCTTCCCAAGGGCTGGCCTGAGGCCAAGGAACTGCTTTGCGAAGCGGCGGCGCGCGAGGCCGGCGAGGAAGCCGGACTGCGCGGCACGGTCTCCCACCACGAAGCCGGCCGCTACTTCTATGCCAAGGCATTGGCTTCCGGCGAGGAAGTGCCTTGCGAGGTTTTGGTGTTTCCGCTGCGGGTCGACAAGATCGCCGACCGGTGGAAGGAAAAGCGGTCGCGCATCCGAAAATGGGTCAGCCCCGCCGAGGCTGTGCGCATGGTCAACGAGCCGGATCTTGGCCAGATCATCGCCTATTTCTGTGCCGACCCGCACCAGTTCTCCTGAGCAAGCATAGCGGCCAAAGCCGCGCACCTGCCGCGCATCACCGGCGATGTTCTTGGGCAAAGGGAATCGATTTGGCCACTCCAGCTTTGGCATGCGTTGTCGGGCTGATGGCCTGAACGTGGGTAAATCGAAATCCTGCGGCCACTTCTATCCCCGTTATCCACATATGTGACACACAAGATGTTGGGGTCACAAAAGCTACGCAAACGAATCCTTGACGGCGCAAAACGAGTCGCCTTTTATAGGTCATGCGCTCCTGTTGAGAGCGCGACCGGAAAGTTTTGAGCCCGGTCTTTTTTCCCGGATTATGTGCGTTTGGCCGCATTTCCGCCCTGGCTACGGGGCCGGCGGAGGCGTCGGGATTTTGGGGTTTTTGGGGACGAAAGGGAAAAATGTCGGACTGGAATAAATTGTCTGTTAATACTATATTTAGTGTTTGCAGGTAGGTTCGACGCTAGATAATGTGAAGTTCCCTCGATTGAGGGAGTCGCAAAAAAGTTTCAGTCTTGAGGGACCCGCAGGGTCTGTCGGCGCGTTGGACGGCTACTTCGCAAGGAGTTCGACCAGCAGGGCGGGCGGAGCCTCGTGAAAAGGAGCCGGCCGTTTTCGAACGCCGGCAGACGGCGGACATGCGCGTTTCGCAATGGGGGCAGAAATCCCCTGGGAAAGGCGCTATATCTAGACACAAAGGGATAGGACCAATGCGCATCGAGCGTCGTTTCACCAAGCAAGGGCTAGCAGGTCAAGAACGGGCGGCTTATGCGGAGATCGAATTCCGCAAGGCGCTTTCGGAGATCAAGAATCCGGATGGCTCGGTGGTGTTCCGCTTGGACAATATCGATGTGCCGGCGCAGTTCAGTCAGGTTGCCGCCGACATCCTGGCGCAGAAATATTTCCGCAAGGCCGGAGTGCCGGCACGGCTGAAGAAGGTCGAGGAGAATGACGTCCCCTCCTTCCTGTGGCGCTCCGTCGCCGACGAGGCCGAGCTGGCAAAACTGCCCGCAGCCGAGCGCTACGGCTCCGAGATCGACGCCCGCCAGGTCTTCGACCGTCTTGCCGGCACCTGGACCTATTGGGGCTGGAAGGGCGGCTACTTCAAGTCGGAGGACGACGCGCGCGCCTTCCGCGACGAGCTCGCCTATATGCTGGCCACCCAGCGCGTTGCGCCGAACTCGCCGCAATGGTTCAACACCGGCCTGCACTGGGCCTACGGCATCGACGGCCCGAGCCAGGGCCACTTCTATGTCGACCCGTTCACCGGCAAGCTGACCAAGTCGAAGTCTTCCTACGAGCATCCGCAGCCGCATGCCTGCTTCATCCAGGGCGTGCAGGACGATCTCGTCAACGAAGGCGGCATCATGGATTTGTGGGTGCGTGAAGCGCGGCTGTTCAAATACGGCTCCGGCACCGGCTCCAACTTCTCGTTCCTGCGCGGCGAAGGCGAAAAACTGTCCGGCGGCGGCCGCTCGTCCGGCCTGATGAGCTTCCTCAAGATCGGCGACCGCGCGGCGGGCGCTATCAAGTCGGGCGGCACGACGCGCCGCGCCGCAAAGATGGTCATCATCGACGCCGACCATCCCGATATCGAGGAATTCATCGACTGGAAGGTCAATGAGGAGCAGAAGGTCGCCTCGCTGGTCACCGGCTCTAAGATCGTCAAGAAGCACCTCGAAGCGATCATGAAAGCCTGCATCAACTGCGAAGGCCAGGACGACGATTGCTTCGACCCGGCGATCAACACCGCGCTGAAGCGTGAGATCAAGCTGGCCAAGAAGGACGGGGTGCCGGAGAACTACATCTACCGCGTCATCCAGTTCGCCAGGCAGGGCTACACCTCGATGTCGTTCAAGACCTACGACACCGACTGGGATTCGGACGCCTACCTCACGGTTTCGGGCCAGAACTCCAACAATTCGGTCTCGCTGAAGGACGATTTCCTGCGCGCCGTAGAGCAGGACGGCGACTGGCATCTCACCGCCCGCAAGGACGGCAAGGTGCTGAAGACGCTGAAAGCCAGGGATCTGTGGGAAAAGATCGGCTATGCCGCTTGGGCGTCGGCCGACCCGGGCCTGCACTTCAACACGACGATGAACGACTGGCACACCTGCGCCGCGGCCGGTGCGATCCGGGCGTCCAACCCGTGCTCGGAATACATGTTCCTCGACGACACCGCCTGCAACCTGGCCTCGATCAACCTGCTGCCCTATCGCAACGCCGACGGCACCATCGATATCGCAGCCTACGAGCACACGGTTCGGCTGTGGACCATGGTGCTGGAAATTTCCGTCATGATGGCGCAGTTCCCGTCGAAGGAGATCGCCAAGCTCTCCTACGAATACCGCACGCTCGGCCTCGGCTACGCCAATATCGGCGGCCTGCTGATGACCTCGGGCATTCCCTATGATTCCGACGAGGGCCGCGCCATCTGCGCAGCACTCACCGCAATCATGACCGGCACGGCCTATGCCACCTCGGCCGAAATGGCCGCCGAGCTCGGCGCCTTCCCCGACTACGACCGCAATGCGCAGAACATGCTGCGCGTCATGCGCAACCATCGCCGCGCTGCCTATGGCGACAAGGACGGCTACGAGAAACTCGCCGTCAACCCGGTGCCGCTGGTCGCCTCCGACCTGAAGCAGCCGGAGCTTGCCGCCCATGCCAAGGCTGCCTGGGACCGCGCCATCGAGCTCGGCGAGGAGCATGGCTACCGCAATGCGCAGGCAACCGTGATCGCGCCGACCGGCACGATCGGCCTGGTCATGGATTGCGATACCACCGGCATCGAGCCCGATTTCGCACTGGTGAAATTCAAGAAGCTGGCCGGCGGCGGCTATTTCAAGATCATCAACCGCGCCGTCCCTGAAGCGCTGCGCACGCTCGGCTATTCGGAAAGCCAGATCGCCGAGATCGAGGCCTATGCGGTCGGCCACGGCAACCTCAACCAGGCGCCTGCCATCAACCCCGGCTCGCTTAGGGCAAAGGGTTTTACCGACGACAAGATCGCGGCGCTTAACGCCGCGTTGAAGTCGGCCTTCGACATCAAGTTCGTCTTCAACCAGTGGACGCTGGGTGCCGATTGGGTGAAGGAGACGTTTGGCTTCACCGACGAGCAGCTCAACGATTTCTCGTTCGAGATGCTGCCGGCGCTCGGCTTCTCGAAGAAGGACATCGAGGCCGCCAACATCCATGTCTGCGGTGCGATGACCCTGGAAGGCGCGCCGTTCCTGAAGGCCGAGCATCTGCCGGTGTTCGACTGCGCCAGCCCGTGCGGCAAGATCGGCAAGCGTTCACTGTCGATCAACAGCCACATCCAGATGATGGCGGCGGCGCAGCCGTTCATCTCCGGCGCCATTTCCAAGACCATCAACATGCCGAACGACGCGACGGTGGAAGACGCCAAGGGCGCCTACATGCTGTCGTGGAAGCTGGCGCTGAAGGCCAACGCGCTCTATCGCGACGGCTCGAAACTCTCGCAGCCGCTCAACGCCTCGCTGCTTGCCGACGTCGAAGACGACGAGGACGATGCCGTCGAGCAGCTGATCGCCGCGCCGGCTTCACAGCGCGCCGTGCAGGTGACCGAAAAGATCGTCGAACGCGTCGTCGAACGCCTCTATCGCGACCGCGAAAAGCTGCCGAACCGCCGCAAGGGCTATACCCAGAAAGCGGTCGTCGGCGGCCACAAGGTCTATCTGCGCACCGGCGAATTCGACGACGGTCGCCTCGGCGAGATCTTCATCGACATGCACAAGGAAGGTGCGGCCTTCCGGGCGATGATGAACAATTTCGCCATCGCCATCTCGCTCGGCCTGCAATATGGCGTGCCGCTCGAGGAATATGTCGAAGCCTTCACCTTCACCAAATTCGAGCCGGCCGGCATGGTGCAGGGCAATGACGCGATCAAGAACGCCACGTCGATCCTCGACTACGTGTTCCGCGAGCTTGCTGTGTCCTATCTTGCCCGCCACGACCTCGCCCATGTCGACCAGTCGGATTTCGACAAGACCGCACTCGGCCGCGGCATCAACGAAGGCAAGGCGACGCCGTTCTCGAAGGGGCTGACCCGCGGCGTCTCGCCGGTCAAGCTGGTGTCGGGCATGGGCGCCGACCCCAAGGGGTTCGGCGGTTCAAGTCCCTCTCCCGCTACCACTCGCTCGGCGCCGACCGCGTTCTCAGGCTCCAACGTGCTGGCGCTGAAGCCGGCCAGCGACGAAGCCATCGCCTATAAGCGAGACTATGAGGAACGGGCGAAGGAACTGGTCGAGGACATTGCCTACGAGGAAGCAACCGACCCGACTGCGCTGTTCACCGACGAGGCCGCGAAAGAAGCCGCCGAGGCCAAGGCGCTTGCGGCGACCCGGCGTCAGCAATCCCTGATGCAGGGCTACATCGGCAACGAATGCTCCGAATGCCACAATTTTACGATGGTGCGGAACGGCACGTGCGAGAAGTGCGACACCTGTGGCTCGACGAGCGGATGTAGCTGAGGACCGATGCCGCCTCGGCTTACGGTCCGCGAAGTCATTCGCCTGCTGGAAACCGACGGCTGGTATCTGGTTGCAACTAAAGGCAGTCATCGCCAATATAAGCATGAAATCAAAGCCGGCCGCGTCACGGTGGCCGGCAAGCCGTCTGACGAGGTTGCACCGGGAACACTGAATAGCATCCTCAAGCAGTCCGGTTTAAAGGAGTGATAACATGCGTTACGCGGTGGTGATCGAAAAAGCCGGAAACAATTTTTCCGCTTACGTGCCGGACCTGCCTGGCTGCATCGCGACCGGTGCGACGGTGCCTGAGGTGGAAACCGAAATTCGCGACGCTATACGCTTTCATATCGAAGGCTTGCGTGCCGATGGGCTGGATGTGCCCAAAGGTGTGAGCCTGGCGGAATATGTAGAGGTGTAACAACCGGGCCTTCCCTTCTCCCCTTGTGGGCCCACGAGGGGAGAAGGGAGAACTGCTCCAGCCTTAGTTCACCGCGCTGATGTTGCCCAGGCGTAAAAACAGCGTTTCGCCGGACGAATCATCGACGCCGTCATTGTCGGTGGCGACGAAGATGTCGCCGTTCTTGTCGATGGTGAAACCTTCGACCTTGTCGACGACATAGCCGTTGGTGGCTGATTTCAGGTCACTGATGATGTCGCGCACCAGCGTCTTTTCGACCAACGGCAGGTCGCCGCCGAGCTTGGCCGGCTTGAAGGCATCGAGCACCACCGAATAGATGCGCTTCACCTTGGCCAGGTCGCCGATCTGGTTGTCGCGTTCGAGGATGTAGAGCTTGCCGTCATGCGCGGTGATCTCCGACAGGCCCATCCAGCCAGCTTCGGTCGCTTCGAGCGGGTAGCGCACAGCCGACCATTCCTTGGCCTTCGGCTTGTAGGCCAAAAGCTTGACCTGGCCCTTCGGATCGTCGGCCCATTCGCGTTGCACGGCCATCACCAGCGTCAGGTCGTCGCCCTCGCCGATCGCGGTGATGCCTTCGAGACCGAAGCGGGTCTGGTGGGCGAGCAGTTCCATCGGGAAGCCGATTTCCTGCTTGATCACACCCTTGTCGTCGACGCGCAGGATGGCGTGCGGGACGAGCTTTGCCGGATCGCCTTCATTGGCCAGCCAGAAGCCGCCTTCACCGTCGGCGACAAGACCTTCGATGTCGATCTTCTGTGCAGGATGGCCATCACGCGTGACGATGGTCTTGCCGGTGATCAGTGCCGGGGTCTGGGTGGCATCGACCTCGAAGATCGAGGGCGCGTCGGCGTAGAACGAGTCCGAGGCAGCGAACAGCCTGCCGGCAGCGTCGCCGGCAGCGAGCGCCGAAAGCGCGCCCCAGCCGAGCGGCGTGCCGTCTGCCGTGAGCTTTGCCGTGATCATCGGGTAAGTGGCGGAGCCTTCGGAGCGCTCATAAATCATCACGTGCGAGCGGGCGAGCCCGTCCTCGACCAGGTCGGCCTCGTTGGCGGTAACCAGGAGATTGCGCGACGGGATCGCGACCAGGCCTTCCGGGCCGATGCCGGACGGCAGGATCTGGGCGAACTGAGGCTCCGCACCGGTGTCCTTGTAGACGCCGACAACGGAGCCACGCTCCGAAGCGACGAACAGCAGCCTGTCCTCGCCGAACGTGCCGGTCTCGAGACCTTCCGGCTCGACACCCTTCTTGTTGCGGTCGTCGGGATAATGGCCGGCATTGGCGACCTGGTGCTCGAAGGACGAACCGGATTCGTAGAGGACCTCGCCCTTCTTGCTGAAGATCGTGAAACCGCGCGAGCCGCCCTTGTAGTCGCCTTCGTTGGCGACGACGAGGCGGTCATTGTCGAGCCATTTCACGGCGTCGGGCTCGCGCGCGACGTTTTCCATTTTGCCATCGAACGACAAGGCGCCGTTCTTCTTGGTGTCGATCTTGTCCAGCGTGGCGGAGCCTGCGGAGAAGTGGGTGACGATCGCGCCGGTTTCGGCGTTGACGATGGCGATGTGGTTGTTTTCCTGCAGCGTGACCGCTATCTCGCCGGCCTCGTTGAAGGCGACGAATTCCGGCTCCGGATCTTCCCCAGCGACTTCGGCAATGCCCGCCAGGTTGACGGTCTTCATCGTCGCGCAATCAGGCTGGCTTTCGGCAAGCGTGAAAATCCTAAGGTCGCCTGCCGGCATCTGCGGAATTTCTCCGTCGTTCAGATCCTCGTCGCGCTCGTTCTCGATGGCGATGGCCAAAAACTTGCCGTCCTTGCTGAACGCCAGCGAGTCCGGCTGGCCGCCGAGGTCGCAAGTGCCTTCGATCGCCTTGGCGGCAAGGTCGATAACGGTGAGGTTGCCCGAAGGCCTGGCTTTGCTTTCCGACGTGTTGACGCCGGCCAGCACCTTGCCGCCGATGACCACAACCGAGGTCGGCTCGCCTGCTATCTTGACGATGCCGCCGGCCTTGGGCGCCTTGGGATCGGCGATGTCGATGAAGCCGACAGCACCGAGCGGGCTATCGGAATAAACCAGCGTCATGCCGTTTTCGCTCGCCGTGATGATCTCGGACGAAGTCGGCGTGGTGTTCTCGACGTTTCCCGGCAGGTTACCAGCGACTGCGAAGCTCGCGACCCGGTTGAACATCATGTCGGCATGGGCCGGCAGCGAAACCGAGGCAGCAAGCGCTGCCGTCAGGACGAAAAGCGCGGAATGGCGGGGCACGGGTGGCGTCTCCTGTTCGAATGGAAGCCACCTGATTGCGGGAACGACATTTCAATGCGATGACGGAACGATGACACTTCCGCGACAGGCGGCCAGGTCCGTCGATATTCACCTCATGCTGGTCTGCAAATGGACACTTTGTTCGGCCGCCTACTCCGCCTCGGCCACCATCTGCCGCCCGCCAACCCAGTTCCGCCAGGCTCTCTCGTCGCCGTGGAAGACGTTGAGGTCGATGCGGCCCCTCACCCCATGCGACAGGCCGGAGCCGGAATACTGCCAGAACACCCATTTGCGGCCGGGATAGACCTTTGACGGGTGCTGTGCCACCGCGCGCAGCCAGAATGGATAGTCCAGAAATGCGCCTCTGAGATTGTCGCGGTAGAAATCAGGCGCGGTGTAGATGATGGGCCGCTGGCCGTAGTGGCGCTCGAGCTTGTCCATGAAGACCTGCATCTTCTCCAGCACCTTTTGCCGCGTCGGCCGCCGCTTGCAGCTGGATTCGCCGTTCCACTCGACATCGATCACCGGCGGCAAGGCGCCCTCGACCCTCGGCACGTTGCGGATGAACCAGTCGGCCTGCTCACCAGCAGTGCGGCACCAGTAGAAGAAATGGTAGGCGCCGCGCTTCAGGCCGGCGGCGTCGGCATTGCGCCAGTTCTTCATGAACATCGGATCAAGATGATCGCCGCCATCGGTCGCCTTGATGTAGGCGAAGTTCGCGCCCTGCGCGCGCAGCTTCGCCCAGTTCACGTTGCCTTGCCAGCGCGAGACGTCGACGCCGTGAATGGCGAGGTGTCTGGGCGATGCCCTGCCGAAATTGATCGGCTTGGCGTCACGAAAACGATAGCGCTGGACCGGCTCGGCGAGCATCGGTGCTGCCCGTGCCAGCCGATTCGGCGCCACCAGGGCAATCGGCTCGAGGGGTGGCTCGATGCTTTCGGCAGGCTCCGGAGTGGCCATCGCCACAGTCTGCTCCGTCGCCTCCTCCTGCGCGAAGTCGGGTTCGACATCGGCAGCGCCGACCGACGCCACCGGCGCGGGCGGCCGCACAACCGAACTGGTCGTCTCGCTGGACGGCACTTGCAGCGCGTCGACGCCGGACGTGGACGTGCAGCCGGCAAGGCAAAGTGACGCGATCGAGAAGATGACGACGCCTGGTAACCGCATCTGGACCTGTACGCAGAACACAACAGACCGAGGGCAAGACAACGCCGCCGGACAAACCAGTCCGGATTACTAACAAGAAATTACCAACAAAGTTTGAATCAAATTGTTAGGGCAGAGGGGCTGGGTAAGGCGCTCGCTCTATCACCGTAGCGGTGAGAGCCTGGAAACGCCGCAGGACCGAAGGCGCGCGAAGGATCGCCGACGCCAGGCCGCTGCTTAGCCGCACAACCACAGATTGTGGCAGCTCTCGGCTACCATATGAGCGGGCGGGACGGAGCGGTCGGTGCCAAGGCGATCGGAGTTTGGGCGATCGGTGACGGGATTGACCGACGCATCGTCATCCCGGCGAACCTTTTCTTCAAGCAGCGAGCGAAGCTCGGCCGGCTGCACGCGGTCACGCTCCATCACCAGCTTGACCATCGGATCGCTCAAAAGCTCATCCAGGGTGTTAATTCTGTCGTTCATCCGTCGCCTCCTTCGACTGCCGACCCGCAGGCAATAGATAGGCGGCAATGATGGCTCGCCAATGACGCTTTGCCGACTATCTCGTGCCCCGGACGAAAAAATTTGGGCACGCCTTGTGCTTGATTTCGCCTGCGCTTCGGTTCGCCTGTGCTTCAGTTCGCATGTACTTCAATTCGCCTGTGCTTCAATTCGGCGGTGGGCGCCTTCATATTGCGGCAGTCCGTCGTCGAGCTGTACCCAGGGCTGCTTCGAGGCGGTCCAGATATGCATCTGCGGCTTGAACATGGAAGGATCGTCGAGCGAGCCGGAGGTGATGCCGGCGGAGTCGCGCCGGGAAAATATCGTCGTGCCGCAGCCCGGGCAGAAGCCGCGCTTGAGATCGGGCGAGGAATTCACCGTCGCCACCGGCCCGTCGATGGTCACGTCGTCGATGCGGAACAGCACGCGGGCGTTGAAGGCCGCGCCCAGCGCCTTCTGGCAAAGCCGGCAATGGCAGGCGCGCTCGTTGATCGGCGCGGCCTCGGTGCGGTAGCGCACTGCCCCGCACAGGCAGCCACCCTGATATTTCGCCATTGCCTTAGCCCGTCTTCTGAAGATTGGCAGGAAGGTAGCTGCCGGGATAGGAGCGTCAATTGAAAAGCTTTGATGGCGCCATCTGTTGGCGTGATGCGGCAGGCCGAATGTACGATCAGGCGCGATGCGCAACGAGCGTCGCCGGCCATCTCGCGGGAGGACGGCCGGCAGGCAGTTGTCAGGCGGTCAGTGCGTTTCTCTGACGATCTCGTCCCAGGTCTTGACCTTGGTCTCGCCATTGAGGAAGGGCAGTGCGGCGGCCACCAGTTCCGGCGCGAAAAACACGTCGTAGTGGGTGCGGTTCGGCAGGATGGCCAAGCGGTTCTGCGACAGGTTCTCGCGCATCCAGCCGGCGTCCTTCAGCCCGCCGCCGAGCATCTGATAGAACTTGATCTCATGCTCGGGCCGGTACATGTCGCTGTCGCCAAATATCAGCATGACCGGCATCTTCAGCTTCGCCACGGCGGCGGAGTAGTCGTAGTCCTTGCGCATATGGGCGCCCAGCTGGTCGAGCAGTTTTGGAAAATCCTGCGGGCGCGGCGCGACCGCCACGTAGGATTTGTACATCGGCGTGTCCTTCATCATGTCGGCCATCGCGGCGCCGACCTGCGCCTGCTGAGTACGCATGTCGGCATAGAAGCCGTCCGAGGCATACCCGGTCGAGACCAGCACCAGCCGGCGCACTGTCTCGGGATGCTGGGCGGCCATGCGGAAGGCAACGCCGCCGCCCAGCGAATAACCCATGACGTCGACTTTGTCGTAGCCGAGCGCCTTGACGATCGCCGCCATGTCGTCGCCCATCACCTCAAGGCTCAACGGCCGATCGCCGAGCGCGGTGCGGCCGTGACCATGCAGGTCGACGCCGATGACGGTGCGGCTTTCGGCAAGCTTCGGCAGGATCGGCGCGAACATGTCTGTGGTGCCGAGACCACCATGGAGCAGAAGCAGCGGCTCGCCCCGGCCATAGACGGCGTAATAATAATTCAGGCCGTTGATCGGCAGCAGGCCGGATTTCGCCGGCTTGGGCATGGCTTTCGTTTCGCTGGTCATGGACGGCTTTACGTCCTCGGCATTGCTGTCGCCCGGCGCGGCGAAGAGCGCCGCGGCCGAGGCGAAAATGGCGAAAAACATCGATCTGGACATGTCGGTCTCCTTGCGTCCCGCCGATATCAAAGCCGCTTGGCGACTTCTTCGAGCTGGTCGGCGCACTGGCCCCAGCCCTCGTGAAAGCCCATCTTCTCGTGCTCTTCGCGGTCAGTGACCGACCAATGCGCAACCCGGGCGATGTAGCGGGTCTTGCCCTCGCCTTCATCCTCAAAGGTCAGCACGACCGTCATGAACGGCTTTTCGGACGGCTCCCAGGCCTTTGTGTAGGCGTCGGTGAGAACGATCTTTTTGCCCGGCACGACTTCGAGGAAGACCCCGGGGTTCGGGAATTCGTTGCCGTCGGGACCGGCCATCACAACCAGGCTGGAGCCGCCGGTGCGTACGTCCATTTCGGCGCGCGGCGTCGTCCACGGCTTTGGCGCGAACCATTGCGTCACGAGCTTCGGCTCGGTCCAGCAGCGATAGACGTTCTCGCGCGGCGCATCGATGATGCGGGCGAGAACCAGTTCACGGTCGGAACTGGGGGCGATGTCGAGCTTGGTCGTCATGATGGTCTCCTCACTTGCTTGCAAAAGGATTGCTTGAATGCCGGTTTCCGTCTCAAGGACGAGTGGGCAACGCGCAGCCCGACACGGTTTCGCGAAAAACTTCGCCAGGCCGATTCCGGCGGACGCCGAATGAGAGCTTAGTGGCGCTTGGCTTGCACCAGATAGGCTTCGATCTCGGTCTCGCCGAGCCACTTCGCCGCTTCCAGCCGGTGCAGGCCTTCAACCAGGATATGGCGCTTGCCGTCGTGGCGCACCTGGATCGGCGTCTTCATGCCGTTTTCCAGAATGTCCTCGGCCAGATGCCGAACGGTCTCGGGATGCAGCGTCTTCCTGCGCGCGGTCGGCACGTAGATGTCGTCCACCCTGACCTTTTGCACTCTCAGCATGTCGGCTCCCGCGGCGGAAAAGGCCGCCTTTTGAGAGATAGTCGGTTTGACAGGCAAGGCCAAGGCCGGCTGTCAGCTATCGCTGGCCCGATCGTTTCCGATTGACGCTTGCCGAGCAGATGGCCGAAATGGCGATCTTCGATCATGCCGGTAGCCATGACTGACTTGCCGACCGAATTCCCCGATTTCGGACTGACGCCCCACCAGCGCCGGCAAGCGGTGCGCGGCCACTACTGGGAGTGGCCGGGCATGGACGGCGAACATGGCGAGATCTGGTGCTACAGCGACCGTTTCTCATACCGTCGGGGCGAGACGGTGACGCTGCATGTCAGCTCGACGGCCTCCAGCTTCAGCATGGCGATCGTCCGCGACGGCGGCATCGAGACGAAAATGTTCGAGAAGGCCGGGATCGCGGCACGCTGGCAGGATACACCCGACCAATGTTCGGTCCTAGGCTGCGACTGGGACGCGTCGTTTGAATTCCGCGTCGGCGACGACTGGCCGTCCGGGGCCTATCGCGTCACGCTGACGGCGGATGGCCGCGATGGCAAGCCGGTCCGCTGCCACCATCTTTTCATCGTTACCCCGCAGCCCGGCAAGAAACGGGGTCGTGTGCTGCAGGTCGCCGCTACCGGCACCTGGCTTGCCTACAACACCTGGGGCGGCTCCAATCATTACGAAGGCATCACCGGCCCGAACCGCGACCAGTATGCCCCAATGGTGTCGACGCAGCGGCCATGGTGCCGCGGCTTTGTTGTCCTGCCGAAGGAGGCGCCGCGCGTGCCGCTCGAGGTCGCCGTGGCGCCCAAAACCGTGCCGCGCTATCCGCATATGGAAGGGGCATTCGCCACCGGCCATTCGAAGAAATACGCCTCGTCGGGCTGGGCAAGCTATGACAGCCACTTCTTTCGTTTTGCAGAGCGTGCCGCCTATGCGGTCGACCTTGCCAGCCAGCACGAATTGCATTTCTCGCCCGAAATCCTCGACGACTACGACTGCGTCGTCTTCGTCGGCCATGACGAATACTGGACCTGGGAGATGCGCGACGCTGTCGACGCCTATGTCGAGCGCGGCGGCCATGCGGCGCGCTTCGCCGGCAATTTCATGTGGCAGACCAGACTGGAGGACGAGGGCCGCCGTCAGGTCTGCTACAAATACCGCGCCCGCGCCGAGGATCCGGTCTATCGCGGCGGCGACGTGACCCGCGCCACCAACTCCTGGGAAGCACCGGAAATCGGCCGACCGGGTGCGACGACCTTCGGGCTCAATGCGACCAGGGGCCTCTACGCCGGCTGGGGCGGTTGCGCACCGCGCGGCGTGCGCGGCTTTCCGGTCTACCGGCCTGAGCATTGGGCGTTCGCCGGCACAGGCATCTATTACGGCGACCTGCTCGGCGCCGACAGCCATGTCTATGGCTATGAGGTCGACGGGCTCGACCACGAGATCCACGGCGGCCTGCCCTACCCGACGCCCGACAGCGGCGCGCCGGATGGGCTGGAAATCCTTGCGGTCGGCATGGCTGCGCAAGTCGAGGAGAGCGCCGACATCGCGTTCGAACACCAGTTTCTCGGCGACGAGGATGGACGCTTCACCGCCGAAACGCTGTTCGGCGAGGCGAGCGACGCCAATCTCGACAAGGTCAAGCGCGGCAACGGCATGATCGTCAATTTCCGGCGCGGCAAGGGCGAGGTGTTCCACGCCGGAAGCTGCGAATGGGTCGCCGGCCTGCTAAGGCAGGACGCGATGGTCGAGCGTGTCACCAGGAATGTACTCGACCGCTATCTCGGAAAGTCCTGACATGCTGAAGTCCCAGACCCCTGCCCCGGATACCGAGACGCGCCTGCCGTCGCATCTGTTCTATCTGTCCAGCCTGCGCCGGCCGCTGGTCGACCGCGCCGAAGGCATCTACATCTGGACGCAGGACGGCCGCCGCTTCATCGACGGGTCGAGCGGACCGATGGTCGCCAATATCGGTCATTCCAACCGCAACGTACTCGATGCGATGAAGCGGCAGATGGATCGCGCCACCTTCGCCTACCGGCTGCATTTCGAGAACGAGCCGGCCGAGGACCTGGCACGGGAGTTGGCCGGAAAGCTGCCCGAAGACCTGGACCGGATCTTCTTTGTCTCGGGCGGTTCGGAAGCGACGGAATCCTGCGTCAAGCTGGCGCGGCAATGGGCCGTCGCCACCGGACAGGCCAGCCGCTGGAAGGTGATCACGCGCTTTCCCTCCTATCATGGCGGCACGCTCGGGGCGCTCGCCGTCACGGGCGACGATGCGCTGGCCGAAACCTTTGCGCCGATGATGCAGGTCATGCCGACCGTGCCGGCGCCGGCCGCCTGGCGCGACCGCGACAATCTCTCGATGGAACAGCGCGGCGTCCGCTACGCCGACATGCTGGAAGAGAATATCCTCGCCGAGGGGCCGCAAAGCGTGCTCGCCTTCATCATGGAGCCGGTCGGCGGCGCTGCCACCGCGGCGCTGGTGGCGCCGGACAGCTACTATCCGCGCATCCGCGAAATCTGCGACCGCTACGGCATCCTGCTCATCCATGACGAAGTGATGAGCGGTGCCGGCCGCACCGGCAAATTCCTCGGCGGCGACCATTTTAACTGCAAGCCCGACATCGTCGCGCTGTCGAAGGGGCTGGGCTCGGGCTATGCGCCGCTCGGCGCGCTGGCGGCATCCATGCGGCTGGTGCAGCCGCTGCTCGCCTCCGGCGGCTTCCAGCATGGCCATACCTATGCCGGCAATCCGCTCGCCTGCGCCGCCGGGCTCGCCGTGCTTGGCGAAATGGATCGTCTCGACCTGATCGCCAACGCGGCTGGCATGGGCGATCTTTTGATGGCTGAGTTGAAGGGCCTGGCCAAGCGGTTTCCGTTTATCGCCGACGTGCGCGGCAAGGGACTGCTGCTCGGTGCCGAGATGGTCGCCGACCCCGATACGCTGCGGCCGATCGCACCGGCGAAGAAGGCCACCCAGCGCCTGCTCGACCTCGCCTATGAGCGCGGCCTGATCATCTATGGGCGAAAGGTCAAGGGCGGCGTCGACGGCGACAATTTCATGGTGGCGCCGCCGATGATCGTCACGGCCGAGCAGATCGGCGAGATCGTCGCCATCATCGGTGACTCGCTGCAGGTGCTGGCCGGCGAACTCGACCTGCCGGTCGAAGGCTGAGCCATGGCGCCGCGAAAAGTCATCATCACCTGCGCCGTCACCGGGTCGGTGCACACGCCGTCGATGTCGCCGCATCTGCCGGTGACGCCGGACCAGATCGCCGCAGAGGCGATCGCGGCTGCCGAAGCCGGCGCCTCGATCCTGCATCTTCACGCCCGTGATCCGACGGACGGGCGGCCGACCGCCGATCCTGATGTGTTCATGCAGTTCCTGCCGCGCATCAAGCAGGCGACATCAGCGGTGATCAACATCACCACCGGCGGCTCCTCGCTGATGACGCTCGACCAGCGGCTGGCCGCACCACTCAGGGCCGAGCCCGAAATGTGCTCGCTCAACATGGGCTCGATGAATTTCGCGCTGTTCCCGATGCTCGACCGGTCAAGGGAGTGGCGGCACGAGTGGGAGCCGAAACTGCTGGAAGCGACCCGCGACACGATCTTCAAAAACACCTTTGCCGATATGGAGACCGTGCTCGAAAGACTTGGAAAGGGCTGCGGCACACGCTTCGAATTTGAATGCTACGATGTCGGCCACCTCTATTCACTGGCGCATTTTCGCGATCGAGGTCTGGTGTCGGGACCTCTGTTCATCCAGTTCGTGTTCGGCATTCTCGGCGGTATCGGCGCCGATCCCGACAATCTGGTTCATATGAAGCGCATCGCCGACAAACTGTTCGGCGACAGCTACCAGTTTTCGGTGCTGGCCGCCGGGCGCCACCAGATGCCGATGATTGCGATTGCGGCGGCGATGGGCGGCAATGTCCGCGTCGGGCTGGAGGACAGCCTTTACGACGGCCGCCAGCTGGCAAAGTCCAATGCCGACCAGGTGCGCCGCATCCGCAGCGTGCTCGACGGGCTGTCGCTGGACGTCGCCACGCCCACCGAGGCGCGCGAGATGCTGGCGCTCAAGGGCGGTGACCGGGTGGCTTTTTGAGACGATGATTTGAGATGCTTGCGTTCCGTCGCACCCCCCTCTGTCCTACCGGACATCTCCCCCGCAAGGGGGGAGATCGGATGTCCCAGTCGTTTCCGCCAATCGTCTACGTTGCAGGACAGACGCCAAGAGCGAAGCTGCCAATCTCCCCCCTTGCGGGGGAGATGTCCGGCAGGACAGAGGGGGGTGCCTGGGCGCCCTGCCTGTCGTGACTACGCCATCAACAAACGTCCTCATCCGCCCCGGCCGCATCGAGGACGTCGAAACCATCCATGCCGCGATCCTGCGGCTTGGCGCGCATACCGGCGCACACCAGGAAATCACTTCTACGCCCGAAGACCTGCGCACCTGTGGCTTTGGCGAAAAACCTGCCTTCTCGACTCTGATCGCCGAAGTCGACGGCGAGTTTGCCGGCCTCTGCCTGCATTTCCCGATCTTCTCGACCTGGATGGGGCGGCCCGGCGTCTATGTGCAGGATCTCTATGTCGAAGATCGGTTTCGCGGCCGCAGGATCGGCGAACGCCTGCTGCGGCGTGTCGCCCGAGAATGCCGGAAGGACGGCGGCGCCTATCTCAGACTGTCCGTCGACAGCGACAATGAAACCGCCAAGGCCTTTTACGAAAGGCTGGGCATTGCCTGGTCGAGCTACGAGCAGGTGCAGAAGATCGTCGGCGACGCGTTCTTTGCCTTCGCCGATGCACCAGAGGAATGAGGGAAATCATGAAAGCCTTTTATGCCGAAGAGCAGAAGCGCCACGATCCCAAGGCGTTCCTCTCCAGCGGCGCCCAAAAGCCCAATCCGGAAAAGCCGGAGCGCGTCGAACGGCTGCTCGCCGGCGCCGAGGCTGCCGGCTGCACGATCGAACGGCCGAGAGATCACGGGCTTGGTCCGGTTGCCGCTGTGCATACGCCCGAATATCTCGATTTTCTCGAGCACATCTTCGCGCGCTGGCAGCGAATCGAAGGCGCTTCGGCCGAAGTGATCCCCAACATCCATCCGATCGCGCGGGGCGGCTCTTATCCGGCCTCGGCGGTCGGCCAGGCCGGCTACCACATGGCCGATACCGCTTGCCCGATCTCCGGCGAGACCTGGCGGAGCGCGCTGTGGAGCGCCTGGAGCGCGGTCGAGGCCGCCGACACGGTAATGGCGGGCGCGCCGGCTGCCTATGCGCTGTGCCGTCCGCCCGGCCATCACGCCTTTGCCGACGTCGCCGGCGGCTTCTGCTTCATCAACAATTCGGCGGTCGCGACGCAGGTGCTGCGCAGGCAAGCTGCGCGGGTGGCGATCCTCGACGTCGACCTGCATCACGGCAACGGCACGCAAGGTATTTTCTATGCCCGGCCGGACGTGCTCACCGTCTCGCTGCATGCCGATCCGGTGCGCTTCTATCCGTTCTTCTGGGGTCATGCCGACGAACGCGGCGAAGGGCCTGGTCTCGGCTACAATCTTAACCTGCCGCTGGCGCGCAAATCCGGCGATGCCGCGTTCCTGGAAGCACTCGACATGGCGTTCCAGCGCATCCGCGCCTTTGCGCCGGAAGCGCTTGTCGTGGCGCTCGGCCTCGACGCCTTCGAGGGCGATCCGTTCGGCGGACTGACGGTAACGACGCCAGGCTTCTCGCGCATCGGCGAAGCCATCGCCGGTTGTGGCCTGCCGACGGTCATCGTCCAGGAAGGCGGCTATCTCTGCGACGAACTCGGCGACAATCTTACTGCCTTCCTCACCGGGTTCAGCGGCGGCAAGAAACGCTAATATCAGCCGGATGCCTCAGGATCGCTCCTGTCGCAGCATCGCGATAACGCGATGCACGCTCTCCAGCGTCTCATCGATCTCGGCCGCCGTATTGTAATGGGCGATGCCGATGCGCACGACACCGTGCTCGGCCGGAATGCCAAGCTGGTGCACGATCTCCCAGGCATAGTTGTGGCCGGACCACAGGAAGATGTTTTCCGCATTCATCTGCCGCACGATCGTCTCCGGCACGATGCCGTCGACAGTGAACGAGACCGTCGGCACGCGCTCTCCGAACCGTGCCGGATCGGTGATGCCGTGGATGGTCAGGCCCGAAACGGCCGACAGGCCGTCGATCAGCTTTTGCGTCAGCCTGTTCTCGTAAGCAATTGAACTTTCAAACGCCTTGACTATCCTGGTACGTCGCGAACCATCCTTACCGGCGGCGGCGCCCAGCTCCGTAAAATAATCGACCGCGGCTGTCAGTCCGGCCATCAGCTCGATCTGCGGCGTGCCGAGTTCGAACCGCTCCGGCAGAGCGTTGGACGAACAGCGGCATTTGTAGGGTGTCAGCGCGTCGATGACATCCAGCCTGCCCCACACGATGCCCATGTGCGGCCCGAAGAATTTATAGGCCGAACAGACCAGGAAATCGCAGCCGAGGTCCCTGACGTCGATCAGGCCGTGCGGTGCGAACTGCACGGCGTCGACATAGACCAGCGCGCCAGCCTGCCTGGCGATGCCGGTCAGCGCCTTCACCCGGTTGACCGAGCCGGTCAGATTGCTGGCGTAGTTCAAGGCGACAAGCCGCGTCCTGTCGGTGAGCAGCGCAGCAAGCGCCGCCTCCTCGATCCGCCAGCTCTGCTCGTCGAAAGCCAGCCAGCGCACGACAAGGCCAAGATCTTCGGCGAGCTGCAGCCATGGCGATACGTTGCCCTCGTGGTCCATGCGGGTGAGGATGATCTCGTCACCGGGTTTCATCGTGCGGCCGAGCGTGCGCGACATGTGGTAGGTCAGCGTCGTCATGTTCGCACCGATGATGATTTCCTGCGGGCTTGCAGCACCGAGGAAATCGGCCATCGCCGCATGGGCCTCGTCGACGATTTGTTGCGCCATGATCGTGGTTTCGAAGAAGCCGCCGAGATTGGCGTTTGTGGTCAACAGGCAGCGTGACACCGCGTCGGCGACCGCTTGCGGCACCTGAGTGCCGGCAGGGTTGTCGAGATAGATGCGGCGACGGCCCTTGTCGGTCAGCGACAGTGCCGGAAATTTCTCGCGCACGACCTCGATTGGAAAATTCACTTTTTCCCCCTCCCTACTGTAATCGTTCGGCGATCACGCCTTGCAGCGCCGGAAAGGAGCTCACGGACACGGGTTGCCGACACGCTGGTGGATTGCATCGACCGCCTTCTGCATATCCTCGGTCCAGACGACATCAGCGGAAGACAGCGCCATTTCGAGCTGCGGAAGGGTCGTCGCGCCGATGATGCTCGAAGTGACGAAGGGCCGGCTCGTGACATAAGCGTTGGCAAACAATGCCGGCTCCATGCCGAAAGAGCGCGCCAGTTCGTTATACTGGAGCTGCGCCTCCGCGGCATTGGGCGTCTCGTAGCGCTGGCCACGGTTGAAAAGCTGAGAACGCGAGCCTTGCGGCCGCGCGCCATGATCGTATTTGCCGGTCAGGTAGCCTTGCGCCAGCGGCGAATAGGCGAGCAGTGAAACCTGTTCGCGCTCGCAGACCTCGGCAAGGTTCACCTCGAAGCCGCGGTTGACGAAATTATAGGCGTTCTGCAGCGACGCCAGGCGCGGGCCGACGCCTTTGTCGGCTTCGCCGATAAACCGCATGACGCCCCAGGAACTCTCGTTCGACAGGCCGAAATGGCGGATTTTTCCGGCCTTCACCAATTCTTCGAAGACGGCGAGCGTTTCGGTGATCGGCGTCTCGCCGCCCGGTGCACCGGCGGAATCTGTCCGCAGCGGCACGGCACCGACGCGGTTCGGATTGGCGCCCCATGGCACGTCCCGTTCCGGCCAATGGATCTGGTAAAGGTCGAGATAATCGGTGTTGAGCCTGGTCAGCGATTTTTCGACGGCATCGAAGATGTCGGCGCGCACCAGCTTCGACGGGCGGTTGCCGCGAAACCATGTGTTGGCGGTGCGGCCAACCACCTTCGAGGCGATGATCACTTGATCGCGGTTGCCCTTCGCTTTCATCCAGCTGCCGATGATCTTCTCGGTCCAGCCTTGCGTCTCCGCCTTGGGCGGGATCGGGTAGAGCTCGGCGGTGTCGATGAAGTTGACGCCGCGCGAAAATGCCAGATCCATTTGGGCGTGGCCATCCGCTTGGGTGTTCTGCTGGCCCCAGGTCATCGATCCCAGGCAAATCTGGGAAACAAGAAGATCGGTCCGACCAAGGCGGCGTTTTTGCATGGAAATTTCTCCGGCGGGAACTCTTTTGCGCGGCTGCGCGGGAAGGAAGCCGCAGCATACAGGAATGCGCGGGCTGTCTCCAACCCTGCCGACCGTGGCCAGCGACTTTTCCGAGCGGCCGAAGCAGGGCGCTCGGCGAAGTCAAAAGATCAGCGCGGCATGGCTGCCATGCAAATGCTGCACTGCACAATTGTTACGAGTCGCCTACATTGAAGCTCGGGAGGACCAACCAGGGGCTGGAATCATGGGTTTTCTCACTGAAATGTTCGCCCGTCCACGTCCACAGGAACATCTGCGCTACCGCGCGGCTCTGGCGCTGCTTCATTCGATGAGCAATGCCGATCGTGCCGACATCGGCATCAAACCAGCCGATTTTCCGCGCGTCGCCCGCGAAATGTCCTCACGTTAGTCACGGATATCCCGGCTCGACCGGGATATCGCCATTCTTCAACGCGATCCCATGAAAATCGCCTTGCTCAGCGGCACACCATTGTGGCGCAGGATGTCGTAGGCGGTGGTCACGTGGAAATAGAAATTGGGCATGGCGAGATGCAGCAGATACTGCATGCCGGCCATCGACAATTCGCGCTGGCCAAGCTTCAGCTCGATCATTCTGTCATCGGAGCCGTCCATATCGGCAGCCGAGAATGTCGCCAGGAGGTCGACGGTCTTGGCGATACGCGCCTGGAGATCGGCAAAGCTCGCCTCGTTGTCTTCGTATTTCGGCACCTCGCGACCGGCAAGCCGCGACGGCGCGCCCTTGGCGTGGTCGGTGGCGATCTGCACCTGTCTGGTCAACGCATACATGTCCGGCGCCAGCCTCGACGTCAAAAACACCTGCGGATCGATCTTGCGGTCGAGCGCATTCTGCTCGGCGATGTTCAGCACGTCGGATAGCGCCTTCAACCTGGCCGAAAACACCGGCACGGACGCTTCGTACATCGATATGGTCACGAGACTCTCCTATCCTGGCGGGAACGCCGACGGCGCTGACCTAGCGCCTCCGTGGGCGATTCTTCAAGCGTCACCGCGTCGCCGCAATCGCTATGATAGGATTTCCCATCCGGTGGAGATTCCCGATGAGAAGCGCCCTTTCTGCAGCGACGGCTTTTTTCTTCCTTGCCGTGCAGCCAGTGCTCGCCGCCGAAGCACCTTATGTCGATGACAGGTCGGACGCCGAAGCGGTCATCCGCTCGTTCTACAGCGCCATCAACCGGCAAGAGTTCGCGCGCGCCTGGGACTATTTCGGCGACACCAGGCCGGCCAAGGATTTCGACGCCTTCGTCAAGGGCTATGACGGCACCGAAAGGGTCGAGGTCAAAACCGGTGGCGTGTCCGAAGACGGTGCGGCCGGCAGCATCTATTACAATGTTCCGGTCGCCATCCGGGCGACGGCCAAGGACGGCAGCGAAAATGTCTTTGCCGGCTGCTACACGCTGCGCCAGGTCAACGCCTCGATCCAGGAACCGCCATTCCGCCCGATCTTCATCGACAAGGGCGCGCTGAAACCGTCCAATGCCGAATTCGAGGACGCCGTGCCGGCAAGCTGCGGCGACGCACCGCCGCCGCCGAAGAAGGATGCGGCGCTGGAGCAGGCCAAGAAGGCGTTTGCGGCCACTTATGGCGACCAGTGCGACAAGGAAATGCCTGGCGGCGAGCCCTTGGCAGAGCCGGACGCCTACTCCCTGCGCTACAAGGATGCCGGCGCCGAGGCCGATCAACCCGAACGCGAGACGCGGCTGTTTCGCTTCTTCTGCTCGATGGCTGCCTACAATGAGAGTGCCGTCTACTATGTCCACGACGATGTGTCAGGCGTCCGGCAGCTGCAGTTCGCCTCGCCGGAACTCGATATCCACTATGAGAACAACGATAGCGAAGGCAAGGTCGAGGCGATCAACGTCACCGGCTTCCAGACCGACGACCAGCTGGTCAATTCCGAGTATGACGACGCCACCAAGACGATCTCGTCGCTCAACAAGTGGCGCGGTGTCGGCGATGCCGCGTCGGCCGGCACGTATCTGTTTCGCAACGGCAATTTCTCGCTGGTGCAGTACGATGTCGACGCCTCCTATGACGGCGAGATCAATCCGCAGACAGTGGTGGACTACAACACACCGCCTTAAGGGGCCTTCGACAGCATCCAGTTGAGCGTGCCGCGCCAGTCGGTCATGCGGATCGGCGTGCCGTGCGTGCCGGTCTCGAAGCGGACAAAGCGAGCCGGATAGGTTTTCGATTTGGCCAGGATCGAACGGAAGAAGGCTTCCTGTTTCTCGACTGGAAACACCGGGTCCTTGCTGCCCTGGCCAAAGAAGACCGGAACCCGGCGGCTGAAGGCCGGGCTCGAGAGGAAACTTTCATCCCACAGCGAACCGAGCAGCAGCAGCCCGCCGATGCGGCCGCTAGTATCCTTGCGGACGGCTAGCTTCCAGCACAGTGCGCCGCCCATCGAGCCGCAGGCGACGAAGATCTTCGCGCCCGGCGACCGTTCGGCATAGTGGCCGATCAGCGCGGCGATCTGGGCAGCACCTGTGTCGCCGAAATCGGAGAAGTCCGGCGACAGATAGAGGCCGCCATTGCCGGCCATCAGGTTCTTGATGCGGTTGAAATTGCCGCCGAAGGTGAAATCGTCGACGCCCTGCTTACGGCTGCCGCCCTGCCCGTGGAGATAGAGCACGATGATGCCGGCGCCTTGCGTGCGACCGACGGCGACGTGGCGGATATTGCCGGCGTCGGTCTTCAGCAGCAGATCCTGCTGCACCTTGCGCACACCGATGTCGACATACTGCGCCTGCGCGCGGCGCTCCGGCACTTGGTCGCGGGCGTTGATATCGCGCAGCTCGCGATAGTCGACGACTACATAGGCGCCCTCGGACGAGAGGATGGCCGGATAGGCGAACAGATCGTCTTTGAAGGGCTTGAGAACGTCAGCGTAAGCAGCGCAAGAAGACAGGAAAAATATTGAAGTCAGTAGAGCGCATAGGACGGTTCGAATAGCCATCCCTCAGGCATGCGTTTTTCGGCCCCGGTTTGTCAATCCTGCAGCACGCCGCCGGCGCCTTCCAGCGCCTCGGGGGTGTCGACATCGATGGACGCTGCCCTGCCGATCTCGACATCGATGACATCGAGCCCCTCGCCCTCGACCAGATGGCGCGCGCCGGTATCGCCTTCGAGATGAGCGATCGCCGCAAACAGCGAACGCGGCAGCAACACAGGGTTGCCTCGCTTTCCCTCATGCGACGCGCGCACGACCGATCGGCCCTCGAATTTGCGGAATGCATCGATCAGCCTGTCGAGGTCGGCTGACGCGATGCCAGGCATGTCGCCAAGCACGATCATGGCGCCGGCAGCATCGCCGCTGACCCGCGCGATGCCGGCCTTCAGCGATGAAGACAGGCCCTCGGCGAAATCCGGATTATCAGCGAAAGTCACATCCAGTCCCGACAACGCGGCGCGTACACGCTCGCGCTGATGGCCGGTGACGACGACGGTGCCCGAAGCTTTAGAGCCGAGCGCGCGCTCGGCGCTGCGGCGCACCAGCGGCTGGCTGTCGAACAGTGCCAGCAGCTTGTTCGGGCCGCCCATGCGGCTGGAGCGGCCGGCGGCCAGCAGCACGATATCGACCTTCAACTCGGCACTCTCAGACTTTGGCGCCGGCAGCGGCTCGCGCGGCTGTGGCCGGGTCGGGATTTCCATCAACAGACCGCCGACACCCATGCCGGCAATATCCTTGGCCGTCACGTCGAGACCGGCGATCAACCTGTCGAGAACCCAGTCGAAGCCGTTCTCCTTGGGGCTGCGGGCGCAGCCCGGCGCGCCGATGACGCGCTTGCCGGCAAGCGCGCCGAGCACCAGGAGATTTCCGGGATCGACCGGCATGCCGGCGCGAGTGACGGTGCCGCCGGCCTTCTCGATCGCTGCCGGGATGACGTCGCCAAAATCGCTCATCGCCGATGCGCCGAAGATCACCACAATATCGTTGTCACGCGCCAGCGAGCCCGCAGCCTCCGCAACGGCGCCAATTTCGTGCGGCGTGCGGCGCTCGGCCGTCAGCCGGCCACCTGAGCGCGCCAGACGGGCTTCGGTGACCCGCAACGTCTTGTCGAGCACACTCGGCTTGATGCCGGGCAGAACCGTCTGGATGACGCCGACGCGCACCGGCTGATAGGCATTGACGGCAAAGATCTCGCCGCTGGCGCAGATCCTTGCCACCGCATCGACCAGGGCGGAAGCAACGGCGAAGGGAATGATCTTCACGGTTGCGACCATCTGGCCATTTTCGACCGGTGCGTGCTGCGCCAGCGTGGCGATGGTGATGGTCGGATCGACGGCGTTGATGGCGTTGATCATCGCGGCATCGACCGTGAAGATACCGGCGGCCCGGGCGTGCAGATTAACCCGGCCGGTCGCGGCGGGCCTCGCCTCGACATTGCGATGGATCATGCTTTCGGCGATCTTTTCGGCGGCAGCGTCCTCGCTCAAATCATCGGGAGCAAGAACAGCCGCGACAATCTCCGAAATCCCTGCTGCCTTGAGCAAAGACACATCCTCGGCGCTCAGCCTGTGTGCCTTGCGCAAGCGCCGTTCTCCGGCCGTGGTGGCATGCGCCAGCACTGCGCCTTCGGCCGTATCTACGGGGATTGGACCGAACTTCACGCCACCGCGTCCTTGGATTCGAGGCCACGCGAACGAAAGGCCTGGATCGCCTGTGCTAGAATAGCGACCGCGATCTCGGCCGGGCTCGCGGCACCGATGTCGAGACCGATCGGCGCGTGGATGCGGGCGATCTGGTCGGCGGTCGCGCCCAATGCCAGCAGGCGCTCAACCCGCTTCGCATGGGTCTTGCGGCTGCCAAGCGCACCGACATAGAAGCAGTTGGCGTCGAGCGCCGCCTTCAGCGCGAAATCGTCGATCTTCGGATCATGGGTGACGGCGGCCAGCGCCGTAAAGCTGTCGAGCGGCTGGCGCTTCAGGATATCCTCCGGCCATTCGGCATGCAGCGCGACATCGGGAAAGCGGTCTGCGGTGGCAAAGGCCGTGCGCGGATCGACGATCTCCACGGGGTAGCCGGCGATCCTGGCCATCGGCGCCAGTGCCTGGCTGATATGGACTGCGCCGATCACCACCAGGCGCGGCTGCGGCAGGTAGGCGTTGAGGAAGAAGGTTCGCCCTTCCGCCTCGACCGACCCGGAATTGCCTGATCGAAACGCCTTGGCGATCGCAGCGCCCAATTCGCCGGCGACCTGATCGCCCTCCCGCACGATGCGATCGCGGCCATCACCGAGATCGGTGACCAGGATCACCGCGCGGCGGGCGCGGCGTTCGGCGTTCAGCGTCTTCAGCGCGTAGGGATCCATCGAAATATCTCTTGTTCAAGCATGGTTCTTGTCCGCAAACCGGTTCCCACTTTGCGGGACCATGCTCTCTTGTTTAAGCATGATTCTTGTCCGCAAACCGGTTCCCACTTTGCGGGATCATGCTCTCTTGTTTAAGCATGATTCTTGTCCGCAAACCGGTTCCCACTTTGCGGGATCATGCTTCTAACCCAACCGCTCGACATAGACCTTGATGCGGCCACCGCAGGACAGGCCGACCTGCCAGGCGGTCTCGTCGGCGACGCCGAACTCCAGCATCTTGGCCTTGCCGCTGTCGATGACGTCGACCGCCTCGGTGACCACCGCGCCTTCGACGCAGCCACCAGAGACGGAGCCGTGGAAATTGCCTTCCGCGTCGATGACAAGGTGGCTGCCGACCGGGCGCGGCGCCGAGCCCCAGGTCTCGACCACGGTGGCAATGGCGACATCCTTGCCGTCTTTCATCCAGCCTTCCGCGATGATCAGCGGATCGCGGGCCTCATCGAGATAAATGCTGTTTTCCATCACCGCTTCTCCCGGAGAAAACATATGACTATGCTGCGCCTCTCGCGCCACCCTCAATCCATCTGCGTGGGTCGACGGAGCGCGCCGAAGTCTTGTCCAGCGATGCGCACAGGTCGGCGAGCGCATCGAGATTGTGCACCGAGCGAAATTCGTCGACATGCGGCAGCATCGCCTTGACGCCGCGGGCACGCGCCTCGAAGCCGTCGAAGCGCAGCAGCGGGTTCAGCCAGATCAGCCGCCGGCAGGATTTGCGCAGGCGCTCCATTTCCTCCGACAGGCCGGCAACGTCGTCGCGCTCCAGCCCGTCGGTGATCAGGAGAACCACCGCACCCTGCCCCAGCACACGCCGCGACCACAGCCGGTTGAATTCGCCCATCGTATCGCCGATGCGGGTGCCGCCCGACCAGTCCATCACCGCCGCCGAACAGTCGGCGAGTGCTGCGTCTGGATCGCGATGGCGCATCTGCCGCGTCAGATTTGTCAGCCTGGTGCCGAAAACGAAGGCGTGCACGCGCCGGCGCTTTTCGGTCAGGGCATGCAGAAAATGCAGGAAGATGCGCGTGTACTGGCTCATCGAACCGGAAATATCGGCAAGCACGACCAGCGGCGGGTGAACCTCGCGGGCTGAACGGAATTTCGGCAGGATCAATTCGCCGCCGGTGCGCGCAGCGGAACGCATCATGGCGCGCGGATCGATACGGCGACCATGCGCATCAGACTTGAAGCGGCGTGTCCTGACCATGTCGAAGGGCAGCCGTAACTCGGCGATCGCCTTCTTGGCGTCGATCATCTCGGCGGCGTTCATCTGGGCAAAATCCTTGCCCCTCAGCACCTCGTTGCCGGAAAATGTGAAGCGGGCGTCGACCTCGATCTCGGGGATTTCCTGCGCCGGCTGGTTCTTCTGGTGGCCCTCGAACATCGCCTGGCTGACGCGGTTTTCCGCAGCCCGCGGCTTTTGCTTCTCTCTGATATCAGGCGCCACCGGCGAAAACATCGCCAGCATCTTTTCGATCAGTTCGTGCGATTTCCAGAACAGCCGGAAGGTTTCGTCGAAGGTGGGGTGATCCTCGTGCCGCGATACCAGCACGGCATGCAGCGTCCAGTAGAAATCGTCGCGGGAACCGATGCCGGCGGCCAGCACCGCCTCGATGGCATCCTTGACCGAGGCCGGGCCGACCCGCATGCCGGCCTTGCGCAAGGTGCGGGCGAAATAGACGATGTTATCGGCGATCCGCCCGTCCGGCGTGGCCTCTTTCGGTTCGGGATGCGGCGTTGCCATCGCCCTACTCCGCCGCCGAAAGCTCGGCCTTGACCTCGTTGAGGATGCGCCGGCTTTCGCCCTGCTCGATACGGGCAATGTCGTCCTGATATTTCAACAGCACGCCGATCGTGTCGGAAACGGTTTCCGGATCGAGCGCCACCTTGTCGAGTTCGGTCAGCGCGCCGGCCCAGTCGATGGTCTCGGCAACACCCGGCACCTTGAACAGTTCGATCTGGCGCAGCTTCTGGATGAACGAAACCACCTCGGCCGACAGCCGGCTGTTGGCCTGCGGCACTTTCCGGCGCACGATTTCCAGCTCGCGCTCGGCATTCGGATAGTCGACCCAGTGATAGAGACAGCGGCGCTTCAGCGCGTCGTGGATCTCGCGGGTGCGGTTGGTGGTGATGATGACGATCGGCGGCTCCTCCGCCTTGATCGTGCCGAGCTCGGGCACCGTCACCTGGAAGTCGGAGAGGATTTCGAGCAGGAACGCCTCGAAGGCCTCATCGGTGCGGTCGAGCTCGTCGATCAGGAAAACCGGGGCGGCGCCCGCCTTGCCGGTCAGCGCGTCGAGCACCGGGCGGCGGATCAGGTATTTTTCGGAAAAGACGTTGCGTTCCATGTCGGAGCGGTCAACCTTGCCGGCCGCCTCCTCCATGCGGATCTCGATCATCTGCGCGGCGTAATTCCACTCGTAGACGGCCGAAGAGACATCGAGGCCTTCATAGCATTGCAGGCGGATCAGCCGGCGGCCGAGCGCTTGCGCCAGCACCTTGGCGATCTCGGTCTTGCCGACGCCGGCCTCGCCCTCGAGGAACAGCGGCCGATTCATGCGCAGCGACAAGAACAGCACGGTCGCCAGCGACCGGTCCGCCACATAGTCCGCGCCGGTCAGGAGATCGAGCGTCTCATCGATCGTCCGCGGCGTAGGGCGTGGTTTCAACCCGGTCATTCTCTCTCCGTGGGTGCGGCCCATCCAGAGCCTCTACAGAGCGTGATAGCCGCGGTCGTGATAGATCAGCGGCCGCAAATTATCGCCGATACGCAGGCCTGTCACCTTGCCAAAAAGCACACGGTGGGTGGCCAGATCCTTGGTATCGATCAGTTCGCAGTCGAACACGGCAAGCGCGCCCTTCAGTGTCGGCGCGCCGGTCGAGATCATATCCCACTCGGCGAGCGCGAAGCGTTCCTCGACGGGCAGGCCGGTGAGGCCGGAAAAGCCCACCGACAGCGCCTCCTGGTCCGAAGCCAGCGCGTTCAAGGCGAACCTGCCATTCTTCACGAACGGCTCGTTCTTGGGATTTTCGCGATCGAGGCAGACCAGGATGGTCGGCGGCGTGTCCGACACCGAACAGGCTGCAATGACAGTCGCACCGCGCCTGCCGGCGGAACCATCGGTGGTGACCACATGGACGTGGCCGGCAAAATGGGCCATCGCGTCGCGATAGGCCTGCGGCCCTATGTCGTTCTTCTTCAGCACCGGCGATTTCCATTGGTTTGAAGCGAGATGAACCCAACCGTTATATATGGCGGCATATTGCATGCCACAAGCGAAGTGGTTGACACGCATCCTGAATTTCGCGTGTTGCGTGAAAGCTGACCAGCCTTTAGGTCTTGGCAGGAAGTGGCGCCGGCAAACACGCGACCGGCGCGGAGGAATTCTTCGCTCGCATGCGACCCCGGACAATAGGCACGACAACGACAATAGCGGTGCTGGCCTGGCTGTCTCTCGCCGGTGATGCGAACGCTGAGACGCTGCTGGTCGGTGTCGCGGCACCACTGTCCGGGCCGTCGGCGACCCTCGGCAAGCAGATCGAGGCGGGCGCCGGCCTGGCAGCAGCGGCGAACGGTGCTCAACTCAAGGTTGTCGACGACGCCTGCACGGCCGATGGCGGGGCTGCCGCGGCGAGAGAATTCGTTGCGTCGAAAGTCGGCGTGGTCGTCGGCTTCCTCTGCACCGAGGCGATCGAGGCGGCACTGCCGATCCTGAAGGACGCCGACATACCGGTCATCACCGTTGGCGTGCGCACCGAAAGTCTGACCGACCGGCGCGCCAAGACCGGCTGGCCGATCTTTCGGCTCGGGCCGCGCGGCGATGACGAGCGGAACGCCGTCGCCTTCAATCTCACCCGCCAATGGCAGAACGAGCTGTTCGCCATCATCGACGACGGCACGATTTACGGCCGCGAAATCGCCGAGACGCTTCGGGCGGCAGCCGAGCAGGCGGCGCTGAAACCGGTGTTCGTCGACACATTCAGGCCGCAGCTCGACAACCAGATCGGGCTGCTCGGGCGGCTAAGGAAGGCCGGCGCAACGCATGTCTTTGCCGGCGGCGACGGCGAAGACATCGCCATCATGGGCCGCGACGCCGGCCAGCTCGACGCCGGCATCATTTTTGCCGGCGGCGAAGCGCTGCGCACAGCGCCCGGCGACGTGCCTTATGCCACGGGCACGCTGATGTTTGCGCCGCCCGAATGGGCCGATGTCGCCGACTCCAGGGTGCTCGAAAGCTTTGCCGCACAAACGATCGTGCCGGACGGCTACACGCTGCCGGCCTATGCAGCGGTCGAGATCGCCAAGGCGGCGACAGCCCTGGCGGACCCCCCCGGCAGGCCACTGGCCGATGCGCTCGCCGCGCATGACTTCAGCACCGCGATCGGACCGATCCGCTTTGACGGCAAGGGCGACTTGACCGAAAACCTTTATCGGGTCTTCCGTTTCAACGGCGCAAATTTCGTGCCGGCGGAGGCCAAATGATGTTTCGCACCGGGCCGCGCAATCTCATCACCGATGTCGCCGGCCTGCGTGTCGGCAACGCTTCCGATGCGAGGCTGAAGTCCGGGGTGACCACCATCGTCTGCGACGAGCCGGCAGTGGCCGGTGTGCAGATCCTGGGCGGTGCGCCGGGCACCCGCGAGACCGACCTGCTCGAGCCGCACAATTCGATCGAGGCGATCCATGCCGTGGTGCTTTCGGGTGGCTCGGCTTACGGCCTCGATGCCGCCTCCGGCGTACAGGCGGCACTACGCGAAAACGGCATCGGCGTGGAGGTCGGCGGCTTTCGCGTGCCGATCGTGCCGGCGGCGATCCTGTTCGACCTGCGCAACGGCGGCGACAAGGACTGGGGCCGCTATCCGCCCTACCGCGATCTCGGCTATGAGGCGGCACAGGCAGTCGGCATCGATTTTCCGCTCGGCACGGTCGGCGCGGGCACCGGTGCCCTGAGTTCCGGCCTCAAGGGCGGCCTCGGATCGGCCTCGACGATGCTCGACAGCGGCGTCACCATCGGCGCACTCGTCGCCGTCAATCCGACCGGCTCGGTGACGATCGCCCGAAGCAGGCACTTCTGGGCAGCGCCCTTCGAGATCGGCGACGAGTTCGGCGGACTCGGTTATCCCACGCCGATGCCGAAGAACGCGAAAAGGATCCTGCTGAAATTTCGCGACAAGCACGTCGGAGGCAACACGACCATCGCCGTCATCGCCACGGACGCCCTTCTCACCAAGGCCGCCGCAAAACGCCTGGCGATATCAGCGCATGACGGCTTCGTGCGCGCCATTTGGCCGACACATACGCCGGCCGACGGCGATCTGGTTTTCGCGCTGGCGACCGGCAAGAGCGGCATCGAGCTCGCGCCCAACGACGCCATCGAGCTTTACGCCGTGGCCGGCGCCACCATGGCGCGCGCCATCAGCCGCGGCGTCTTTGCCGCAACGCCCGCCGATGGCGACCTGTTTCCGGTCTGGTCGTCGCGCTGAATGCGGGCTGCCGTGGCCCGTCATCAGGTGGGGTCGGATTTTTCCTCCTCGAACGTGACCGCGACATCCGAATTTGCCGACAGCCGGACTTTCTGGCCCTCGACTTCGGCTACGAGGCTGAGCGGAATAAAGTGGTGATGCCCCCTGTGGGCGCCCTCGCCGCTGTCGCGCTTGGTCAGCTTGATTCGTTGTCCCTCAACTTTGTCGACAGTGCCGACATGGACGCCGTCGGCGCCGATCACTTCCATATGTTCGCGAATGCTGGCTGCATCGGTCATTGTGGGTTCTCCATTTCAAGCTGCCAACATAAACAAATGACGGCACGATTGGATGCATCGGGTTGCGTCTCAGAGGGCACGACGTTTTGACGATGTCGTGATAGTGATCGAAACAACGCTGGCTGCTCAAACGGAAATCCGATGCGAATTCTCGTCCTGTTTGCTGTGTCCCTCCTTGCCCAGTTTGCAACTTCGCTCGCCGCGCATGCCGGCGATGTTGCCGAGCTTGAAATCCTCGGCTTCACCGGGGATGGCGGCGCCTTCGCCTTCGAGGAGTACGGTGTCCAGGACGGGTCGGGGTTTCCCTATGCCAATCGCTATTACATCAACACCGCCGACGACAGTTTTCTCAAGGGCACACCGATCAGGGTGCGGCTTGACGACGAGAACGCAACGCTCGACGCGGCGCGTCTTGCAGCCCGGCAGAAAGGTGAAGCTATTATCAAACAGGCGGAATTGACGGCGAATCGCGGCATCACCGCCGGCTCCAACCCGGTGACCGAGCTTTCGGCCGATCCGTTCCGCATGGTGGTCAACCCGCGGCCGATCTTTTCGCCGGTCGATGATCCGCTCGAGTTCCGACTCGACGAGATCGGCATGAACGATACCGAAACCTGCCAAAACCTTGGCGAGATCAACGGCTTTCGCCTGTTGCGCATCGAGGCGAAAGGCGGCGGCAAGACTGAACTCCTGCACGAGGACAAGTCGATCCCCAAAACCAGAGGCTGCCCGAACGGCTATCGAATCGGCGCGGTGCAGACATTTTCCATGCAGGGCCTCAGCGCCTATGCCGTGCTGATCGCGGTGCGCCAGTACGGCTTCGAAGGGCCTGACTATCGCTGGATCGCGGTGACCGGCCGGCTGTGACGTCGCTCCCCGCCATACGCAGCGGCGTCCTGGATCGCATCCGCAAGGCCTTGCCGTCGCCGTCCGCCGCAGTTTGCGGCGCCCTGCTGTGGGCCGCCGCGATGGGCGCCAGCGCACTTGTCAATCTGCTGCTGGACGACTGGGTGACCCCGGCAAATATCCGCTTCGTCTCGTTGCTCTATGCGGCGGGCGGTGCGCTCGCCTTTCCGGTTGGCCTGTTCCTGGCGCGGCTCGTCTCGCTCGGGCGGCATTGGCAAGTAGCCTTGGCGGCCGCCTTTGTCTGCCTTCTTGCCACCACGATCGGCTTCACCGGTGGGCTCTTTGCGCTGCAATACCGTTCCTACTATGCCCAATGGCATGAACCTGCACTGACCATTGGCTGGTCCATCCAGTTCGTGCACACCATGGCAACGGCGTTCTATCAATTCATCGTGCTGGGTATCCGGCTTTATTTTCCGCTCGGTTTCATCGCGCTTGCTCTCGCCAGCATCTGGTTTGCGCGGCAGCAGCGTTGAGCATTTTGTCTGCCTCTGTTACGACGCGGGCGAACGCCCTCGCAAGTCAGGACTGACCGATGATCCCTCGCTACTCCCGGCCGGAAATGGTGGCCATCTGGTCGCCCGAAACCCGGTTCCGCATCTGGTTCGAGATCGAGGCCTACGCTTGCGACGCGCTGGCCGAGCTCGGCGTGATCCCGAAGGAGGCCGCCAAAACGATCTGGGAAAAAGGCGGAGCCGCCAAGTTCGACGTCGAGGCGATCGACGAGATCGAGCGCGTCACCAAGCACGACGTCATCGCCTTCCTCACCCACCTCAGCGAATTCGTCGGGCCGGACGCCCGCTTCATTCATCAGGGCATGACCTCCTCGGACGTTCTCGACACCTGCTTTGCCGTGCAGCTCACCCGTGCCAGCGACATCCTTCTGGCCGACATCGACGGCCTGCTTGCGGCGCTCAAGCGCCGCGCCTTCGAACACAAGGACACCGTCACCATCGGTCGCAGCCACGGCATCCACGCCGAGCCGACCACCTTCGGCGTCAAGCTGGCGCAGGCTTATGCCGAATTCTCGCGCTGCCGCGAGCGGCTGGTGCACGCGCGCGAGGATATTGGGACATGCGCCATATCAGGTGCAGTCGGCACCTTCGCCAATATCGATCCCTATGTCGAAGAACATGTGGCGAAGCAACTCGGATTGAAGCCGGAGCCGGTGTCGACGCAGGTGATCCCGCGCGACCGCCATGCGATGTTCTTTGCGACGCTCGCTGTCATCGCCTCGTCGATCGAACGGCTGGCGACGGAAATCCGCCATCTGCAGCGCACCGAGGTGCTGGAGGCCGAAGAGTATTTTTCGCCCGGGCAAAAGGGCTCGTCAGCGATGCCGCACAAGCGTAACCCGGTGCTGACCGAAAACCTCACCGGGCTTGCGCGCATGGTGCGTTCGTTCGCGCTGCCGGCGATGGAGAACGTGGCGCTCTGGCACGAGCGCGACATTTCGCATTCGTCGGTCGAGCGCATGATCGGCCCGGATGCGACTGTGACGCTCGATTTCGCGCTATCGCGGCTGACCAGTGTCATCGACAGATTGCTCGTCTATCCCGACAACATGCTGAAGAACATGAACAAGTTCCGCGGCCTCGTGCATTCGCAGCGTGTGCTGCTGGCGCTGACCCAGGCCGGCGTCAGCCGTGAGGACGCCTACCGGCTGGTGCAGCGAAACGCCATGAAGGTATGGGAGCAAGGCGCTGATTTCCTTGAGGAACTTTTGGCCGACAAGGAGGTCACCGCAGCCTTGCCCGAGGCCGAAATTCGTGAAAAATTCGACCTTGGCTATCATACCAAGCATGTCGACACGATCTTCAAGCGGGTGTTCGGAGAAGCGTGAGGCCACGCGGTTTTGACCGGTCCCAGCCGGCGGTTCCAAGCTGGAGCACCCTCATCGGACCGCGGAGCCTGTCCTCGGGCTTGCCGAAGGCAAGACCCGTGGGCGGCCGCCTTCTCCCACAAACAAGGGGAGAAGGTAAGACGGCATCGACCTCGCCGCACCGTCAGGTTCGAATAATCAAGCCTTGCCGGGAACGGTCCTGATCACCGTTCCCCACGGGTCCTCGCGCGTCGCTGCATCAGTCACATTGTCGGACCGCATTTCGACCCAGGCGAGGCCGGACCGGGAAGGATCGCGACGGCCGGCGCCGGCGCTCTGCCACGAATTGGCGCCTATGTGGTGGTGGTAGCCGCCTGACGACAGGAACACCGCCGCGCCACCATATTTCGCCATGGTATCGAAGCCGAATTCCTGGTGCCACCAGGCCTCGGCGTCTTCCGGCCGTCCGACGCGCAGATGGACATGGCCGATGATGCTGTTGTCCGGCATGCCCTGCCAGGCGGCATTGCCGGCGGGCACGTCGGCGACGACCGACGAAATATTCAGCCGGTCGGTCGCCATCGCTATCTTGTCACCATTCCACTTCCAGTCCTCATGGCGGCGGTCGGAATAGATCTCGATGCCGTTGCCTTCGGGATCGGTCAGGTAGAGCGCCTCGCTGACCAGATGGTCGGAAGCGCCGTCGATGCCGATATTGTTGGCGATGGCGTGGTTGATCCAGCGCCCGAGGTCGGCCCGGCTGGGCAGCAGGAAGGCAGTGTGAAACAGGCCGGCGCTGCGCGGATCGTCAGGCTTCGCCGCTGCATCCGCTTCGATGTCGAGCAAGGGACGATTGGCGGCGCCCAGCGTGATCGTGCCACCGGTGCGGCTCAGTTCCTGCAGCCCGATGACATCGCGATAGTAAGCGGCCAAGCTTTCGGCATCTCGCGCCCGCAGCCCGACGCGGGCAACGCTGACCGGGGTCGTGGCGGCAAAAGGCAATTCGCTCATCAAAGTCTCCGTTTGGCCGGCCTTCGACGAGATCCCCAAAACCAGGAGCCCGCGCCACCTACCATCGTACGTCGTGTCAGTTCCAAATCCTGGGTCTCATGTACACGGCTGTTTCTTTTCCCGATGACAGATCGTCGTTCTTGATCGTTCACACAAGACGTCAAGAAGCGAACATGGTGTTCACAATTATGAGCAATCGCAAAATGATCAGACCCAGTTGCGCATGATCTTGTTCAAAAACCGCTTCACACTTTTTGGGATCATGCGCGGTTGCACGAAACCGTGTCCCTCGCTACATGCGCGCCATGAAAGTCAGGGATGCAGACATTCTCATCGTGCCGGGCTACACCAATTCCGGTCCCGACCATTGGCAGAGCCGCTGGCAATCGAAATTGTCGACGGCGCGGCGCGTCGAGCAGGCGGAATGGTCGAAGCCAGTGCGCGAAGACTGGACGGCGAGCGTGGCGAAGGCGGTCAACGAGGCCGAGCGACCGGTCGTCATCGTCGCGCACTCACTCGGCGTCGCTGCCGTGATCCAGGCAATGCCGCAGTTCCAGCGTCCGGTCGCCGGAGCCTTCTTCGTGGCGCCGCCCGACGTCGCCAATCCAGAGATAAAACCCAGGCACCTGATGACCTTCGGACCTTATCCGCGCGAGCCGCTGGCATTTCCCTCGGTGGTGATCGCCAGCCGCAACGACCCGTTCTGCACCTTCGAGGTGGCCGAGGACATTGCCGGCGCCTGGGGCTCGCTGTTCATCGACGCCGGCGAGGCCGGACATCTCAACGCCGATGCCGGCTTCGGCCCGTGGCCGGAAGGCTCGATGACTTTTGCGAAATTCCTGACCGACCTTTAGTGCATGTCGCCCAAAAGCATGCCCTCGGGCCTGACCCGAGGGTGCGAAGCGGTTTTGGGACGACATGCATAAAACAAAGACTTTAAGCGCGTTACATTCCCTTCAATGCGACGCGCTTTAGGCGCTGATCGAGTCCCTCACGCTCTTCAGCAGGGTCTTTGCCCCCAGGCCGATCAGCGCATGCTCGGAGCCCATCGCCAGCAGCCGGTAGCCCATCGACACCACACGGCCGGCGATGGCCGGCTCGATGACGTAGATCGCGGCATGCTTGCCGGCCTTGCGCGTCCGCTCGGCGATCGAGGCGACTGTTTCCATCATGCTTTCGAGCGTCGAGTTGACGGCGGCGCCGTTCGACCAGGCAATCGAAAAATCCGATGGGCCTAGGAAGATGCCGTCGATACCCGGCGTGTCGAGGATGCCGTCGAGTGCATCGAGCGCGGCGCGCGTCTCGACCATGGCGAAGGCCATGGTGCGCGCGTTGCTGTCGCGCAGCCAGTCGGCATAGTCGCCCTTGCCATGACGCGGAAAGGCGTAAGTCGGGCCCCAGGAACGCTCGCCGAGCGGCGGATACTTCATGGCGGCAGCGAACAGCCTGGCGTCCGCCACCGAATTCACCATCGGCGCAATCACCGCCTCGGCTCCGAAATCGAGCGCGCGGCTGGCCATGTCGAAGCGGCCGACCGGAATGCGCACCAGCGCCGGTTTGCTGGCGGCCAGCACCGGCGCAAGGCCGCGCAGCACGCTGTCCTCATGATGTCCGCCATGCTGCATGTCGAGCGTGACGGCATCGAAACCCTGTCTGGCAAGAATCTCGACCGTCAGGGCATCAGGCACGCCGGACCATGCGGTGCACAAGGTTTCATCGGCCACAAGGCGTGACTTGAGGGACATGGGCGCCTTTCTTATTCGACCTCGCATCGGCCCAAAATCGCCGACAAAGTCGGCCCGACGCGAGGAGTCAAAGTTTTAGAGCGTACTTTCCGAATGGATGCACGTCACTCTAATGCAGTTCAGCCGGAAACAGCTGCAAAGGCAAAGAAAAACCGCCCGGAGGGGCGAGGCGGTCGATTGGTCCAGCGTGTCGATTGGCTCAGAGCAAAGGGTCAGGTGTTCTTGATCTGCTCGATTGCCTGCGCCATCAGATCGTCCATGGTGCGGCGAATCTGATGATCCGACTGGACGACCCCGGCTTCGTCGAAATCCTTGCGGATCTTGCGGAAAACGTCGTGGTCGCCGGCTTCCTCGATATCGGCGAGGACGACCTGGCTGGCATAGGCTTCGGCGTCGGCCCCGGCCTTGCCGAGCTTTTCAGCGGCCCACAGGCCGAGCGCCTTGTTGCGGCGGGCCGCAGCCTTGAACCGGAGTTCCTCGTCGATTACGAACTTGCGCTCGAAGCCCTCCTCGCGATCTTTCATGCTGCTCATGGCATCCCTCCGGTCAAATCCGATTTGGTTGGCAGTCGAAATATGTGTCTTGCCCAGCACAAACCAAAAGGCCGCGGGCCGGTCAATATGCTACATCACTTGCTGCGCTGCGGCATTTCATTCCGGAAAGCGGTGATTGAAAGGATTTGCCGATTGAGCAAACACTGCGATTGGGATAGACACCGGCATTGAACCCCTACCGTTGCCGCACTAATTTAGGCGTACGGACAGGAACTGGTCGCTTGCCGCCTGCCCGGAAATCCAGAGAAAAGATCAGATGAAAAATCGCCGCCGCATTTATGAAGGCAAGGCCAAGATCCTCTATGAGGGCCCTGAGCCGGGAACACTGATCCAGTTCTTCAAGGACGACGCGACCGCTTTCAACAAGAAGAAGCACGAAATCGTCGATGGCAAGGGCGTGCTCAACAACCGCATTTCCGAGCACATCTTCAACCATCTCAACCGGATGGGCATTCCGACCCATTTCATCCGCCGGCTCAACATGCGCGAGCAGCTGATCAAGGAAGTCGAGATCATCCCGCTCGAGGTGGTCGTGCGCAATGTCGCCGCCGGCTCGCTGGCCAAGCGTCTCGGCATCGAGGAAGGCACCGTGCTGCCGCGCTCGATCATCGAATTCTATTACAAGGCCGATGCGCTCGACGACCCAATGGTGTCTGAAGAGCACATCACTGCTTTCGGCTGGGCAAGCCCGCAGGAGATCGACGACGTCATGGCGCTGGCCATCCGCGTCAACGACTTCCTCTCCGGCTTGTTCATGGGAGTCGGCATCCAGCTTGTCGACTTCAAGATCGAATGCGGCCGGCTGTTCGAAGGCGACATGATGCGCATCGTCGTTGCCGACGAGATCTCGCCGGACTCGTGCCGTCTGTGGGACGTGGCGACCCAGGACAAGCTCGACAAGGATCGTTTCCGCCGCGACATGGGCGGTCTGGTCGAAGCCTATCAGGAAGTCGCCCGCCGCCTCGGCATCATGAACGAGAACGAGCCGCCGCGTCCCGCCGGGCCGGTGCTCGTCGCCTCGACCGATGGCCTCAAAGGCAAGCCGCACTGAGATTTCTTGCCGCTCAACACGTCGAACAGGAGCATGTCCAGCGTGATCAAGGCCCGCATTACCGTCACTCTCAAGAACGGCGTGCTCGACCCGCAAGGCAAGGCGATCGAACACGCATTGTCCGGGATGGGCTTTGACGGCGTCGGCCAGGTGCGGCAGGGCAAGGTTTTCGACGTCGAGCTTGCCGAGAGCGACAAGGCCAAGGCCGAGGCCGATCTCAAAGCCATGTGCGACAAGCTTCTGGCGAATACGGTGATTGAGAACTATAGTGTGGCCATTACCTGAGGTTGTGCCGGAGGGTATATGACTGAAGCCACGAACGAGTTGATGTACGAGCTCCTGAAGCGTGTGCACCACGAAGTTGCTGAACTTCGACCAGATGTTTCCGAAGTGAAGCGGGAGTTGAACGCAATTCGGGGTCACATGGTCGCAACGCAAAGCGACATCCATAACATCTACGGCATTCTTGGCCGTCAAGACGATCGTCTCGAACGTATAGAGCGCCGTCTCGAATTGCGTGGACTTGCCGAAGCCCAGGGGCCTTACGAACCGAAATGAAATCAGCCGTCGTTCTTCTGCCGGGCCTCAACCGTGACCGCGACATGATCGCGGCGCTGACCAAGATTTCGGGAACGCCGCCGGTCACGGTCTGGCAGACCGATACCGAAATCCCCGACGTCGACCTGATCGCCATTCCCGGTGGCTTCTCCTTCGGCGATTATCTGCGCTGCGGCGCCATTGCGGCGCGCATGCCGGTGATGCGGGCGGTCGCCGAAAAGGCGGCCAAGGGCGTGATGGTCATTGGCGTCTGCAACGGCTTCCAGATCCTGGTCGAGGCCGGCCTTTTGCCAGGCGCCTTGATGCGCAACACGTCGCTGAAATTCGTCTGCCGACAGGTCAAGCTGCAGATCGCCAACGCCAACACAATGTTCACCCGCCGCTACCAGCCGGGCCAGATCATCCGCTCGCCGGTGGCGCATCATGACGGCAATTACTTTGCCGACGCCGAGACGCTGCGCAGGCTCGAAGGCGAAGGCCAGGTCGTGTTCCGCTATGCCGAAGGCACCAATCCCAACGGCTCGATCAACGACATTGCCGGCATCATCAACGGCCAGGGCAATGTGCTCGGCCTGATGCCGCATCCCGAGAACCTGATCGAAGCGGCGCATGGGGGCAGCGACGGCCGGGCGCTGTTCGAAAGTGCGCTTGGCATCGCCGCTTGATATCTTCAGCGTTCATCTTTTTTCCGAATTCGAAATAGGCGCCGCATGAGCCCGAGACAGACGATCGCCCGCCTCGCTCTTGTCGCCGCCGCCTGCCTTGTGCTCGCCTCCTGCCAGTCGAAGCCGAAGAACGCGCCGGCGCCTTCGGGCAAGAGTGCGGCGCTGCTTGCCATGGAACAGGTGGCGATCGCCGCCCACAAATGCTGGATCGCCAGCAAGGATCCCGCTTTCAAGCCCTATCAGATGGCCAACGAGCTGAATTCGTTCACCGGCACGCCGCGCTTCCTGCTGGTTCCGGTCAAGCATTATGGCGGAAAGCCGTTGCTGGTCGTGCAGGCACAGGGCAATTCACGCCGGGTTGACGTGTACGGTCCGCTGATGGCCGAACCGCTCGGCGCACGCATCGGCTCGGACATTGCCCGCTGGCAGGCTGGCAATCAGGCCTGCGGTGCGGCTGCATAGGGCAGTGAGCCGCTGCCTGCAGGTCGCCGGTCTGGTCATCGGCTTGGCCGCACTTGTCCTGCAAATCTGCATCACCGTTCCAGCGTCGATGGCAGCCGGCCGCAGTTTTGTCGGCTCGCTCGTCTTCTATTTCAGCGCGTATTCTCAGTCCCAGAACGGCCTCAGACCCTCACGATGGGCGTCGGCACGCGAGATGCCGATATCCTTGAGCTGATCGTCGGTCATTTCCAGCAAGACCAGCCGACTGCGCCGGCGATCCAGCAAGCGGCCGATCCGGTTTGCGAGTGAGTTGACCATTTGCACCAGGCGACGGACATAGCCTTGCCGGCCTGACGGGCGGGCTCCGGGCAATCCAGCTCTCATGTAACGGATTGTATCGATTGAAGCCATTTTCTTGCTACCAAAATTCGAGATTGTACCTATTTGTTGCGCGGTCACATATGTATTGACTCTCAAAACGGTGCAATATAGAAAATTGTCACCATGACAAATTGGCTTCCCGACCTTTCCGCCGGCTCCGGGCCGCTCTATCAGCGGCTTGCAGATTCCATCGAAACGGACATCGACCGTGGCTTGATCGCCGCCGGGGCAAAATTGCCGCCGCAGCGCGATCTGGCATACGACATCGGCACGACCGTCGGCACGGTCGGCAGGGCCTACCAATTGTTGCGCGAGCGGGGCCTGGTGAGCGGCGAAGTCGGACGCGGAACCTATGTGCTTGGCCGGCATGACACCAAGACCGATCTGCTGGCGCCCGACCCGCAGGTGGAAGGCACGCGCTATATCGATGCGCCTCGCGGCAAACTGCGCTTCGACAGCACGGCTGCGCCTGATACCGGCCAGGGCGCCATTGTCGCCGATGTGCTTTCGCGCACGGCGCAGGAGCATCCGTACGAGATTTCAAGCTATACGCGGGATTTTCCCAACCGCTGGGTCGAGGCCGGCTGCAGCTGGCTGTCGCGAAATTCGTTTCGCCCAAGCCCCGATGGCATCGTTCCGACGCTCGGCACCCATGCCGCGGTTATGGCGGCGATTGCCGCGCTGACCACGCCCGGCGACTATATCGTCTTCGAGCACCTCACCTATTCGCAGATTTCTCGCAGCGCCGGCCTGATCGGCCGCCGCACCGCGCTGGTGACGTCGGACGCGGAAGGGCTCGATCCAGAGGATTTCGAGCGCGTCTGCGCGCAAAAACACCCGAAAATGATGTTCCTGATGCCGACGGCACAGAACCCCACACTGGTGACGCTGTCGGCGACGCGCCGCGAGGCCATCGCGCGCGTCGCGCGCGAATACAATGTCATCCTGATCGAGGACGATCTCTATGGCGATCTGACCGACGACCCGACGCCGCTCCTGGCCGAATATGCCCCCGAACGGACCATCGTTGCCGGCGGCCTGTCGAAATCGGTTGCGGCCGGCGTTCGCGGCGGCTGGCTCGCTTGTCCGCCGGCCTATCGCCACCGGATCCGGGTCGCTCACAAGATGCTGACGGGTGGCCTCCCCTTCCTGCTGGCGGAAGTGTGTAGCCGACTGGTTCTGTCCGGCCAGGCCAGCGAGATGCGCAAGCGCAGCATCGTCGAGATCAACGCGCGCGTGGCGATCGTGCGCGAGACACTAGCCGGGTTCGACTTCAACGCACTAGACAATGTGCCCTTCGTCTGGCTCACCCTGCCTGATCCATGGCTTTCCGGCACCTTCAAGAACGCCTGTCTCGAACATGGCGTGCTCATCGACGATGAGGACGAGTTCAAGGCCGGGCGTTCCGAGCAGGTTTTTCACGGCGTGCGGTTTGGCGTTTCACAGCCGGAGCGACGAGAGGACATCGCGGGCGGCGTCGGCGTGATCCGGCGGCTGCTGGACGAGGGCCGCGCCGGCTACGACAGTTTCTCCTGAACCGGCTTGAAACCGGCGGGCAGAGTGGCGATCTTTCGCTACTTGCTGCACCCTTTCCATCGTTTTTCGTCGCTTGATGGGTGTATCGGCTGCAAAGCTTGCGATAAGACGGGACTCGATCCCAAGGACATAAATTGCCGCCCATGACCATTTCCAATTCCGTGCCGATCACTCCGGAACTCATTGCCGCGCACGGGCTGAAGCCCGACGAATATCAGCGCATCCTCGATCTGGTCGGGCGCGAGCCGAGCTTTACCGAGCTCGGCATCTTTTCGGCGATGTGGAACGAGCACTGCTCGTATAAATCCTCGAAAAAGTGGCTGCGCACGCTGCCCACCACCGGGCCGCAGGTCGTCCAGGGCCCGGGCGAGAATGCCGGCGTGGTCGATATCGGCGACGGCGACTGCGTCGTCTTCAAGATGGAGAGCCACAACCACCCCTCCTTCATCGAGCCCTATCAGGGCGCGGCGACCGGCGTCGGCGGCATCCTGCGCGATGTCTTCACCATGGGCGCCCGGCCGATCGCGGCAATGAACGCGCTGCGCTTCGGCGCGCCGAACCATCCCAAGACCAGGCACCTGGTTGCCGGCGTCGTTGCCGGCGTCGGCGGCTACGGCAATTCCTTCGGCGTGCCGACGGTCGGCGGCGAAGTCAATTTCGACGCGCGCTACAATGGCAACATCCTGGTCAACGCCTTTGCGGCGGGGCTGGCCAAGACCGATGCGATCTTCCTGTCGGAAGCCAAGGGCGTCGGCCTGCCGGTCGTCTATCTCGGCGCCAAGACCGGCCGCGACGGTGTCGGCGGCGCCACCATGGCCTCGGCCGAATTCGACGACAGGATCGACGAGAAGCGGCCCACCGTCCAGGTCGGCGACCCGTTCACCGAAAAATGCCTGCTCGAAGCCTGCCTCGAACTGATGGCGTCCGGTGCCGTCATCGCCATCCAGGACATGGGTGCTGCCGGCCTCACCTGCTCGGCGGTCGAGATGGGCGCCAAGGGCGACCTCGGCATCGAGCTCGACCTCGACAAGGTGCCGGTGCGCGAGGAGCGCATGAGCGCCTATGAGATGATGCTGTCGGAGAGCCAGGAGCGCATGCTGATGGTGCTGCGCCCCGAAAAGGAAAAGCAAGCCGAGGCGATCTTCCACAAATGGGGCCTCGACTTCGCCATCGTCGGCAAGACAACCGACGACCTGCGCTTTCGCGTGCTGCACCAGGGCGACGAAGTCGCCAATCTGCCGATCAAGGACCTTGGCGACCAGGCGCCGGAATATGACCGTCCCTGGACCGAGCCGAAGAAGCCGGCGCCGCTGGCGGCCGGCGATGCACCGCAAGCGGATGTCGCCGAGGCGCTGCTGAAACTGCTTGGCGGGCCCGACCTGTCCTCGCGCCGCTGGGTATGGGAACAATACGACACGCTGATCCAGGGCAATTCGCTGCAGCTTCCGGGCGGCGATGCCGGCGTGGTGCGCGTCGAGGGCCATCCGACCAAGGCGCTCGCCTTCTCCTCCGACGTCACGCCGCGCTATTGCGAGGCCGATCCGTACGAGGGCGGCAAGCAGGCGGTGGCCGAATGCTGGCGCAACCTTACCGCCACCGGCGCGCTGCCGCTCGCGGCCACCGACAACCTCAATTTTGGTAATCCGGAACGACCCGAGATCATGGGCCAATTGGTCGGCGCCGTGAAAGGCATCGGCGACGCCTGCCGCGCGCTCGGCTTTCCGATCGTCTCCGGCAATGTCTCGCTCTACAACGAAACCAACGGCCAAGGCATCTTGCCGACGCCGACCATCGGCGGCGTCGGACTGATCGCCGACTGGTCCCAGATGGCGCGGATCGGCTTTGCCGCCGAGGGCCAGATGATCCTGCTGGTCGGCGCGCCGTCCATGTGGGGAACGCATCTCGCCCAGTCGGCCTATATGCGCGACATCCATGGCCGCACCGACGGCCCGCCGCCGCCGGTCGACCTCGACCATGAAAAGCGCGTCGGCGACCATGTACGCGCCCTGATCGCCTCCGGCGTCGTCACATCAGCGCATGACGTTTCCGATGGCGGCATTGCCGTCGCGCTGGCCGAGATGGCGATGGCGTCCGGCATCGGCGCGACCGTCCCCGGCCTGGTCGGGACCGATTCGATCCCGGTCTGGTTCGGCGAGGATCAGGGCCGCTACCTCTTGACGCTGTCGATCGATCCGCAAAGCAAGGAATGGGACGCCATTCGCGAACAGCAGAGCAAGCTCGGCATCTTCGCACCGTGGATCGGCTCGACCGGCGGCCGTGAGTTGAAACTTGGCGAGGCGCGGGCGATCGCTGTCGGCGAATTGACCGCTGCCCACGAATCCTGGTTTCCTCGCTTCATGGCAAATGAGGTCGTGGACCCCTGATTTGATCGAGTGGGCCCGTTTTCGGTGTGGTTCATCCGCCGTTCGATCATATCTATGAGATCTGAACAAGGAATTCTCGCATGGCAATGGACGCGCACGACATCGAACGGCTGATCAAGGAAGGCATTCCGGACGCCAAGGTGACGATTCGCGACCTGGCCGGCGACGGCGACCATTATGCGGCCGAAGTGGTGGCCGAAAGCTTTCGCGGAAAAAGCCGCGTCCAGCAGCACCAGATGGTCTACGACGCGCTGAAGGGCAATATGGGCGGCGTGCTGCACGCGCTCGCACTGCAGACCAGCGTGCCGGAGTAAGCTTTTTTGGGGGTTTGCTGGCTTGGGAAAATAGCCGTCCGACGCTCTTGGCCCAGGCCATCCTTTGCGCCATTTGCGTGACGAGGGCGGCAAACGTCTTGTTTCAGGCAACCTATGGGTTTATTTGAAAGGGAATGTTTCGAGCCCGACTCCCGCGGGCATGAAAGGATTTTCTATGAGCGGTATCAACGACTACATCGACAGCGAAGTGAAGGCCAACGACGTCGTTCTCTTCATGAAGGGCACGCCCGGTTTCCCGCAATGCGGATTTTCCGGTCAGGTCGTGCAGATCCTCGACTATATCGGGGCCGACTACAAGGGCGTCGACGTGCTGACCTCGGCCGAGCTGCGGCAAGGTATCAAGGAATACTCCAACTGGCCGACGATCCCTCAGCTCTACGTCAAGGGTGAGTTCGTCGGCGGTTGCGACATCGTCCGCGAGATGTTCCAGGCAGGCGAACTGCAGACGTTCCTCGTCGAAAAGGGCGTCAGCGTCAAAGGCGCCGCCTGACGGACATTTAGGGCACTTCGCCAAGCTGATTATCTCCCCGGTATCGGGGCACAAGACGAATGAATGCGCCGGTGCGCCGGCGCTTTTTCGTTTGAAGATCGGACTTTGCCGTGGATCAGCATGCAGAAGCGCAGCAACAGGCAAGCACCTTGCCTATTCCGCGCTGGGAATTCATCGCGCTGTGCGCGGCATTGATGGCGCTCAACTCGCTGGCCATCGACATCATGCTGCCGGCGCTGCAGCAGATCGGCGCCTCGCTGGGCGTGGAAAATGAAAACCACCGCCAATATGTGATTGCCGCGTACATTCTCGGCTTTGGCGGCGGACAGCTCTTCTTCGGGCCGATCTCGGACCGCTTCGGACGCCGCGCTCCGCTCGTCGTCGGACTGGTTATCTACGTCGCAGCGGCGAGTGCGGCGGCGATCGCCCCGACATTCGCTACGCTTATCCTGTGCCGGGTGGTGCAAGGCATCGGCGCCGCGGCCACACGCGTCATCGCCGTCTCGATCGTGCGCGACACGTTCGATGGCCGGCGCATGGCTGAGGTGATGTCGCTGATCTTCATGGTGTTCATGGCCATTCCGGTGGTGGCGCCAGGCATCGGCCAGTTCATCATGCTGTTTGCCTCCTGGCACTGGATCTTCATCACAATGGCGGCAGGCGCACTGGTCGTCTCAGCCTGGTCGCTGCTGCGGCTGCCGGAAACGCTGCATCCCGAATATCGCCGGCCGCTGACGGCATCATCCGTCCTTGGCGGTTTCCGCATCGTGCTGACCAATCGCATCGCGCTCTGCTATGCCTTCGCCAGCACTTTTGCCTTCGGCGCGATGTTCGGCTTCATCAACTCGGCGCAGCAGATCTATGTCGGCGTCTTCGGCGTCGGCGAGATGTTCCCGGTGATTTTCGCAGGGATAGCCGGCGTGCTCTCGTTTTCGAGCTATCTGAATTCGCGCCTTGTCGGCCGCATCGGCATGCGCCGCCTGTCGCAAAGCGCGCTGCTCTTGTTTCTGGCCATCAGCCTCGCCTGGCTGGTCGTTTCCCTCCAGATGAAGATGCCGCTCTGGCTTTTCATCACCTTCTTTGCCTGCACGATGGTCCCGTTCGGCGCACTCGGCGCGAATTTCAACGCGCTCGCCATGGAGCCGCTCGGCCAGTTGGCCGGGACGGCGTCGTCCATTCTGGGCTTCATGCAGACCTTCCTCGGCGGTGTGCTCGGCACGCTGATCGGCCAAGCCTTCAACGGCACTGTGACGCCCTTGGCCGCCGGATTCTGCAGCGTTTCGCTTGGCGCATTGGTGATGGTGCTGATCGCCGAGCGCGGCAAATTCTTCCAGCCGCAGAATCCGCCGGTTTAAGGCCGGACGCGTTTCAGGATTCATCCCCGCTCGCTGCGGTGAAGCGAGGGAACAGCAAACGCCCTGCGATCGCTCCACCCATCCTGTCCGAAACCGGCAGTGGCAGAGCCTTGTCGAGGGCCTCGAGGACGGAGGCGACGAAAGCCCGGTTGAGGCTGCCATCATCCCCCAGACGGGAGTAGGTGGCGCGAGGCTTGCCGATAAGTGTGCCGTTTCGGCGAATTGAGAACTGCAGCGTCAGGGTCATGCCCGCGGTTCCGGGCGGCGGCTCCCAACAGGCGACGATCGCGGAGAACATCTCGTTTATGGTGTCGACGGGTTCGGGACTGCGACAGCCGCGTTCCTGCGATGTTGCCGTGTTAGGACCGGCAACCAGGGCAAGGGTAAGGGCGACAATTGCGGACCGAGGTTTCATCTCGGGTCTCCGGTTTCGCGCGGATAAATGTAATCGAATTTATCGACGAAAGCTTCCATCGAGTATCAGCGCTGCGGATGGATCCTTTCAGACGTCGGCGCTTTAGTGGCGCACCATGCCGGCGTCGACATTCAGCGTCTGGCCGGTGATCCAGCGTGCGTCATCCGAGGCCAGGAACGACACCACATCGGCGATATGTTCCGGCTGCCCTTTGCCTTTCATAGCCTGCAGCATCTCGACGAAGCCGAACGCCTCGTTGTGCGGGCTCGCCTTGACCCCATCGCTCTCGATCAGGCCCGGCGTCACCGCGTTGGCGGTGATGTGGTATTTGCCGAGTTCTGTGGCGAGCGCCCTGGTGAAGCCGATGACGCCGCCCTTGGCCGCGACATAGGCCGCCATGTTCGGCGTGCCGGCAAAGAAGCTGTTGGAGGCGATGCTGATCACCCGGCCGGCTTTGCCGGCGGCACGCATCTGGTCTGTTGCCGCGCGGCTGACGATGAAGGTTCCGGTCAGATTGACGTCGATGATCTTGCGCCAATGGTCGAGGTCGACATCGTCCCAGGCGACGAAGGGCACGATGCTGGCGTTGTTGACCAAGATATCGATGCCACCGGTCAGTGCCTGGATCTCGGCGAAC